>JAAEPL010000419.1 GCA_024232675.1 Planctomycetaceae bacterium | reverse complement strand
TCGACGCGGATATCCACAACGAAGTGGACGACGATGAAGACGAATTAGAGGATGAAGAGGAAGAGGGTGAAGAGGAAGAGGAAGAAGACGAGGAACTCGAAGAGGATGAAGAGGAAGAGGAAGAAGGCGAGGAAGAGGAAGAGCTGGAAGATGACGACTACGAATATGAGTACGACGAAGACTACGATGACAAGTACGACGACGACGACGAAGAAGAAGAGGACGACGAAGAAGAAGACGCGGAAGACGACGACGAAGAACTAGAAGACGGGGAATGGCAAGAGGTCGACGACGACGATTTCGAAGAAGAAGAATGGGATGAAGAAGAGGATGAAGACGACGACGAAGAAGAAGAGTAAACCGGCACTTGATGGCCGCTTACTTAGTACCGCCAAGGGTTTGCTTATCCTCCACGCCCAAGAATAAAAACCGCTGTCGCCCTGACAACGATCGCTTCATTTTGATCAGGCATGGGGATCGTGATTGTCTTTTTCAAGGCCGAAGTCTTTTAACTTTTTATGCAAAGTGTTGCGGTTAATGCCTAATCGCTCAGCAGCCTTTGTTTTGCTTCGACAAGACTGGATCACTTGAAGCAGGACTTCCTTTTCTAAAGGCTCAACGATCTTGGAGTAAAGCTTGTCCTCGGGAGTTGCCGTTGACATCTCATGGAACACGTATTCCTTAATCAATTTTTTGGGATCGCCGGTCGGATAAACGACGTCCTCGGATTTCTTAGTACCGGTGACCGTGCCAGGGAGCAGATCGGGTGTTAGCTCACGGCTATTGCTGAGGATCACAGCCCGTTCGATGTAGTTCTGTAATTCTCGAACATTCCCTGGCCACGAGTATCCCTTCAATGCAGCCATTGCATCTGGATGGACGCGATTGACGTCGACGGCGCTCTCACGCGTGTACTGTCGCAGAAAATGATCGACCAACAGGGGGATATCTTCTCTTCTACTGCGTAAGGGAGGTAATTGAATGGGCATAACATTCAATCGCCAAAACAAGTCGGCTCGAAAACGGCCTTCAGAAACTTCCCGGTAGAGGTCGAGGTTGCTGGCAGCAACAACTCGGACATCCACTTGCATGGTTTTGATATCGCCCACGCGTTCGAATTCTTTTTCTTGCAAGACACGCAACAATTTGACTTGCAACATGGATGAGGTGGAGTTGATCTCATCAAGGAAAATCGTGCCCATGTGTGCAGCTTCAAAACGGCCGGTTCTGTTGCCAACCGCCCCAGTAAAGGCACCCGCTACGTGGCCAAACAATTCGCTCTCTAAGAGGCTTTCGGTTAGCGCGCCGCAATTAACTTTTACCAGAGGGCCGCTAGATCGGTCACTATTGCGATGCAGTGCGTTGGCAAGCAGTTCTTTGCCTGTTCCAGTTTCGCCAAGCAAAAGCACCGAGGCAGTGCTAGTGGCGGCGCGATGAGTAAGATCGATTACCTTTTGGATGGCTCGACTTTTGCCGATAAGCCCATCGATGACATGTTTCCGGCGATCGGTAGAACGGACGATATCCATGGAATGCGGAATAAAGGCAGCTGGGAATGTGTGCTGAAAAGAGTATTGTACCAGCGATTGGCCGTGTCCCAACGAATTTTCGGCAGGGCTTATTGCGAGCCCCAATTTACGGGTTTAATTGGGGTAATCTCTGCGGGCTAAATAGCCTGTTTAGTCGCTTGAGCGGCTTTCGAGCACATCCAGCAGAGTGCCTAGCAGGATTCGTGATTCGGCGGATTCTTCCGCGCTGGCATTATATCGCTCGTATTGAGCCATGATTTCTTGCCTCGATAACATGACTCCCCGTTTCTGCACGGCCACGGCGAATGCATCCGCAGCGACCTGTCGCAACTCGAGGGGCAATTGCAGGTTGCTGGCAAATTGCAAAAGACGCCTCTGAGCGTCGGGTGTCCCCATTTCTCCAAGTACCCGACAGGTACTCGCTGCTCGAGAGGGCGATGCTAAACCACCCAGCAAATCGTCTTGGTAGGACAAAAGGTCATAGAACGGGTATCTCTCAGGTTGTGAGGCATATCGATCCAGTTGGTTCAATGCTTTGAGGGCGTTCTCGCCCCGTTCGGCCTGGTTCGCATCTTGATACCTGACGCCTTGTAATAAGTTGTCGATTTGGCGGGCAATCACCCGATCATTCATCACCATCGGTGATACCAAGACGCCGTCGTATCGCTCGGCTAACCGATCAGCGCGAGCCAAGTTTTCAGGCTCTACCATTAATAAAATGGGAATGTGCTGGGTCCGGGAATTGGATCTAAGAGCTTGCACCAGTTCGGAGAAACTGGGACGAAAAACTTTATCGGTGATTACGATCAAGTTGAGGTCGGGATCGGTTTGAGCCTGTTCAAAAATACTGCGGGACGTGGTGGCTGCTCTGGCCGAGAATCCTTGACGACTGGTGATGGCTGCTAACGATTGACCAATCTCCAAATCAGCGTTCCCAACAATCGCAGATCGGACTCCGCTGGAGCGAGACAGGTAAACCAAGGCTGAGAGATAATCGCTGCTACCGGGAAACGATTGACTCGGGTCGATTTTGGCAATCGCCTCAGCAGCGGCCGAGGTCAACCGAACGGAACCCGCACTCAATGCTTCAATTAACGGACTCGGCATCGCGCCGGCATCCGCAGAGAGGAGAGTTGGGTCACCCATGGCACCGAGTATTTCGCAACTGGCGATGGCTGCGTTCAGTCTTTCGGTGCGGATGGCCTCGTGCAGAACATCCAGGGCTAGTTGCGGATCGAGCGAGTCCTGTAAAGATTTCAGGACTTTGGGAAGCAGCGGTTTGTTTTGACCACCTGAGAGCTTTACTGTTTCTAGGCGAGCCAACCAATACAGGATTTGATAATCCCGATTGTCGGGGTCCAAGCTGAGCAGGACTTCCGCGCGTTGGAAACTCCTGATCCGAGCGACTGTCTGAGCGGTTAGCCAACTGGAGACAAGCTTTCGGTCTTCGTCATTCCAGCTCCACCACTTGATCATGTCATTGGGGTCTTGGCTGATCGCCACCTGATCCAACAAGTATTGTTGAGTGGACTGGCGTAATCGTTGCATGGATTCGTCGGTATCGGGTACTCTGCCAAGCAACCGCTTTATGCTCTGGGATGCGACTTCTCTTTGTAAATCGGTGCTGGTGTCTGAAAGCATAGCGCCGGTCAAAGATTCTACTGCGTTGGACGTATCGATGTTACGCATTAGATATAGCGCTTCGACACGCAGTTTCAGGCTGTTGGATTGCAGTGCCGCCGATAGAGGGCCGGCTGCGGCGTCACCAAATAAACCGATTGCTTGGCGAATCCGCGGCCAAACACTTTTATAGGCAGGATCAATCAGTTTTTCGATTAATACGGCGGCGCCCGCATCTCCCAACAATCGGAGGTCAGAGAGTGCGAGGCTGCGTTGGTAACGATCTTCGTTGGTAACAGCTGTTTTGGCGAGTTCGTTGATGCGATTGGAATTAGTAGCATAACGATCGGCTCCATCGAGAATGCCTTTGGCGATTGTCTTTCCGTCGGGATTCAAATCTGGTTGCGTCGCTAAACGAAAGATTTTGCCGGAGCCAGCTTGCTTATAAAGATCGTAGTATTGCTGGTCGGTGAGCTTCAACGAGGCCAGTTGTTTTAGATAATTGGCTGCCAAATCCCAGCGCCCGATATCCAACAGCGAGTCGATTGCGTTGATAATTTCCAAAGGCTTTGTCGGATTGGAAGAGACGATCGCATCCACAACCGGATTCGGCCGCGCGATGCTTAACAGATCCTCACTGGCACCGCGATTTTTTACGGTGGGAGTTTCAGTGTTCGGTTGGGCACTGGACCCCGAATCGAACGGGTCGTCAGAATTTCCAAAGGGGTCATCTTGCGCATGGCAGGCCGAAGCGATTAATGCCAATAGGCAAAGTATCACAACGGTGGTCCAGTTTTGGCGGCGGGCAATGTTCATCAAATGATTTATCGTCTCGCGAGAAAAGCTAAATTCAGCCTTCAAACCGGGATACGGCTTTTTCGTTGATTTCAGTGTGCGGTGTGTGACGCGCGGGTGGGGTTGCGCGGTTAACGCGGGCGACCTCCCCGAGGCTCCTCCCATAATAAACAGGGGAACTTGTAATTGCTGCCTTATCCGCTTTTCTTTACAAGTAAATTTCACTCAATGGATCCCTGCAATTCACCCAGAAAAAGAACCCATCTGGGACGGAAAATTCCCTATAACGAGAATCATTATCACTCTATTTGACAGACCTCAGCGGCTGATTCATCGTGAATTACCCGACGATTTAATCGCAAAAGTACCTGTAATACAGGGCGGATCCCAAGCTATGACGAATAAACAGACTCAATTCGCGGCGGTCATCATGTTCTGTGTGGCGGCAATGTTCGCCTTCCAAGATCCGCTTAAGGGTCAAGAAGCAGGCAAAAGCAACCCAAATTCCACCGCTAAAACTACCCTGCAGACGTCGGATGTAATGTGGCAGACCATCAGTCCCGAGGGCAGTGGGTTTGAGGCGCTATTACCAGGCGAACCCCGTTTGGTGTCTCGCGAAATTACCCTCAATCCTGAAGAGAAATCTCAATTACAAATGTACATCGTCGCTCTGCAAAACGGGAAAGTGAATGCTGTTATTGCCTATCACGATGTTCAGGAAATGCCGAAAAACGATAAACAACGAAATGAAATTCTCGACGGCGGTATCGCCGGTACGCTGCTCCGATTGATCCCCTCCACATTGGTACCTTGGGATGCTAACGCAGATGCTGACGCGGATGAGAAGGCAGAAAAAATTGACAAACAGAAAATAGACGGCTACTTATCGCGACAATTCGCTTATCGCGGCATGCAACGCGGACGAGAAATTGCCGGGCATTCGCAGTTGATGTTAAATGGTCAGAGAGTCTTTCAGATATCAATTATTCGCACCGGGAAGACGGCTCCGGATGACGCCCTAATCAAAAAATTCTTTTCTGCGTTTAAGTTGGTCCCGACGGACAAGAAAAAGTAGGACGGACTGCCAACCCTCGGATTGCTGCGGATTTACACGAACGATATCGTTGAAACAGCTAGCAGAATTAACCTAGGATCAATCCCAAGGGTCCATCTATACTCTCGAGGCTAAAATTGCCCGACGCGTCGCAATCGCCAGTCGATTCAGGAAAAAGGAGTTTCCTCGATGTCATCCGGAAACCGAACCAGAACGATCGCTATCATTAATCAAAAAGGCGGCGTTGGAAAAACGACGTCAGCTGTTAACTTGAGCGCCGCCTTGGCGTCTTCGGGTAAACGAGTTTGGCTAATAGACTTGGATCCACAGGCCCATGCTTCGCTGCACTTAGGTTTAGCGGCAATGGACGGTGAGGGGTCGATTTATCAAGTCTTAACCGATGGACAACCCATTTCTGAGGTTCGCTTGAGAGCCACAGAGAATCTATGGGTCACACCTTCTCACCTGGATTTAGCCGCAGCCGAAATGGAGTTAGCCGGCGAGGTAGGCCGGGAGATGATACTCAAAGATCGTTTGGCGGCAGACGCGGCTGAATTTGATTACATCATCCTCGACTGTCCCCCATCGCTGGGGATTCTGACGACTAATGCCCTGACCTGTGCCAATGAAGTCTTTTTACCTTTGCAGCCGCATTTTTTAGCTTTGCATGGTCTTAGTAAATTGCTGGGAACGATTGACATTGTTGCTACGCGGCTAAATCGTGGGCTCAGGCTGTCGGGTGTTTTGTATTGCATGGCCGAAAGCGGCACACGGTTAGCCAATGAAGTGATGGGAGATGTGGCTGACTTTTTTGAGCAAGAGCGTTTGCAGCGTAGTATCTGGTCAGGTGCTAAGATTTTTGAAACCCGCATTCGAAAAAATATACGCTTGGCGGAAGCTCCCAGTTTTGGCCAATCGATTCTGGAATACGCCCCCAGTTCTAACGGGGCAACCGATTACCTAGCGTTGGCTGCAGAAGTGCAGGCCATGCAGGTAGAAATGAACGAATTGCGATCGGTTATGAGGCGTGCAGCCTAGTTGGCGGAACCACAATAGCGAGCAACCGATCGTCAGAGGTACCTCGGAGAAAGCCAAATCATGGCCTGTGTGGGTTGTGCCTTCGCGCGAAAAAGGGCAGAAAACGACCATGCTTCGCGATAAGCCGTTTTCTTTTCCCAAGCAGGTGACTAGCATTACGCGTAAACATTGCAAAGTTTTTTAAGCGCGATCATGTCGACTGAGTTTCCACCCCCCATTGCCGAACTGCTTGACACCTTCGAAGAACTCGAAGATTGGGAAGAGCGGTATGAATTTATTTTAGACATCGGTCGCGAGTTGCCGGCGATGGATCTCGACTTAAAAGTCGAGCAAAATAAAGTGCACGGGTGCATGAGTACTGTTTGGTTGGCCATGGATTCGCACCGAGATGCAGGTAGCGATGCAACGACGATTGCAATCTCAGCCGACAGCGACTCCATGATCGTCAAAGGCTTGATCGTGTTGCTGTTATCTCTTTACAACGGAAAAACACCGGCTCAGGCAATCGCTGAAGACCCTCAAGCATTTTTCACTTCACTCGGTCTGAACCAGCACTTGAGTCCCAACCGCCGTAACGGGTTGTTTTCTATGGTGGGACGAGTCCGCGAGTTGTGTGTAAAAATCGAGGCGACCGCCTAACCGAATCCCTTGTGGCTTACACGGACAAGTGACCAAGAGAATCAAGTGAGTCGAGAATCGCCGTCGTCGATTCCGATTTATTTAAGACGTAAAAGTGCAGCCCAGGAACCCCGTGCTTAATCAGGTCTTCTACCTGATGAGCAGATTGCTCGATGCCAACTTGTCTTTGCCAAGATGCGTCGTCGGGATGTTGGTTGAATCGGTTTTCAAATTCTTCAGGTAAACGTGAACCGCATAAGCGGGTAATTTTCTTTACCTGTTTCAAGCTTAGCGCGGGAAGTATTCCAGGCACGATAGGCACATCGATACCAATATTGTCGCAGCGTTCACGAAACCGATAGAAATCCTCGTTGTCATAGAATAACTGGGTAATCACAATTTCCGCGCCCGCATCGACCTTGCGTTTTAGATTGATCAGGTCGTCATCGGGGCTCGTAGATTCCTGATGAGTTTCGGGATAACCGGCTACAGCGATACCAAACTCAGGAAACTCGTTTTGAATTAACGCAACAAGCTCATTGGCGTAACGCAGTCCTCCGGGGGCCGCTTGAAAAAAGCTCCGCCCTGATGGCGGATCACCGCGTAAAGCGACGATGTAATCGACCTGGTCTCTCTGAGCGGCCGCGAGATAGTCACGCAAGTCATCTTGGGTGGCATCGACAAGTGTCAAATGACTCGCCACGGGTACGTTGTAACGACGTTTCACCTCACTAACGATTTCCAGAGTCTTATCTCTTGTAGACCCTCCCGCGCCATAGGTGCAGGTGATAAAGCGAGGCTGGAAATCTAGCAGACGCTCAAGATGGCCAAACATGGCCGCTTTTCCTTTTTCTGTTTTGGGCGGAAAAAGCTCGAACGAAATGGCGGGTCGATCGCCTGTGTCTCGATAGAAGGAAGCAATTGACATCTAAGCGGAAGTCCTAAAGTACAACAAGATTTAGCGCCTACGAGGTGGCGATAAGCTCACGGTAATGGCGTGGCCGGCACGCAGCCAAGCCGTGGGCCTATTGTACGCGTTAAGTCTCAAAAAACGAGTGGTTCGCAGGCCAAACCGTTTCGTTCTTGGCGGCTTAACTCGAACATGGACTTTAGTAAATCCTGATCGCAGTCGCGCTGAATTCGACCGCGCCGCGTGAACATGCGTTTTTGAGTTTCTATCATGACCTGAAGGCTGACCTCGGTAACGCGATTCCACAGCTGAGCATCGTTAGTAAACGCGGCAACATTCTTACTGGCAACGCCATAAACCATACTGCAGACGCCAATGGTTTTACCGGTAAAAATAGAAGTGTTGATGGCGGTTTTCGCGTAGTCACCCATAAAGCAACCGACGAACTGCATGCCGGTATTAATTTTCTCGCCTCGATGCTGCATGTTGACCAACCCATAAGTGTTCTTTAGGTCACTGTTACAAGTACCTGCACCAAGATTGATCCAACTTCCAAGATAACTGTGTCCCAGAAACCCGTGGTGTTGTTTATTCGAAAAACCTTCTATGACAGTTGCTTCGATTTCGCCTCCTACTTTGCAGGTAGGCCCGATGGAAACCGATTCCTTGATAGACGCGTGTTCATTAATGCGACTGTTGGCATCCATGAAAATGGGGCCACGTAACAGGGTAAATGGTCCGATGGACCAACCTGTTTCGAGGACGATAGGCCCCTCTTGGGTCTCCGTCACGATATGATCGGGTAACGGTCGCTCGTCGGCGGAATAAACGCCATCCGCAATTTCGAAATAGGATCGGCGCTGTAGGCGGTAATTCAAATTTTCGGTGAGGGACTTCTCGTTGATGCGAACTAAGTCATGGAGCGACTCAATCACATCTAATGACCGTTCACAGGGCTGATATCCGGCATCTCGAAATGGCGTTAACTCACAATTCAACAAACCGGAAGTTTGCAGTGCCTGTTTCGTTGAAATCGCAGCCATCACCCGTCCAGAGGCAACCAACATGCTCGGTTGCGTTTTCTGTGAAGCGTCTCGCAGCCATGACTGCAGGGTTGCCAGGTTGGAAGCGGTAGGGGCTAATCGCGCATTTAATAACAGATAGGTGCCGTCATCCCATTGATTGACCGAAACATCTGGAAAATCGGCAGCGACAGTGGGTGCCAGGTAATCGCGAACCAGAAACGTGATCTTAGGCGAAATTTCTTTTGCCAACTCATATAGCCTCCATCCAGCGCAGGTCACCAAAGGCATGGCACGACCAGTGGTAACAGGTGAAAGAAGTGCGACGGTAGGGTCTTCTACTATTAAAATGTTCAAAGAACATCCTCTCAGTGCTGAAATAACGTTAGTCTTTAGGGGGCGGGGATAGAGGTGCGACCCGTCATTTATCTTTTCCCAAGAAGGCTTGCATGTTAACCTCGATCGGGCAACTTAGTCCCGATTTTTTAGAAAGTTCCGTTTGGCTGGTCAGCCTCCAGTCGAAAAAACGTCTATCCATCATTCGATCATGAACGACACCGAACGATTTCAAAAGGAAAACGAGCAACTACGAAATCGTTTGGTGGAGTTGACCCAAGAGGTCCATCGGTTGAAGAAACTTTCGGAGACCGATGGTTTAACCGGCTTGGCCAATCGTCGCAGCTTCGAAAAAGTGGTGCGACAACGCTTCATCGAGCAGAGTAGGGGCGGTAACGTTTTTTGCCTAATGATGATTGACGTGGATGAATTCAAGCGGATTAACGACCGATTGGGCCATTCGGCGGGAGACCAATTGTTGCAGAATATCAGTGCCGCCCTGGAACGAAATTTAAGAAGTAGTGATCTGGTTTTCCGAGTCGGCGGAGATGAGTTGGCGGTCATTCTACCAAATTCAGAGATGGCGATATCCGTCGTGGTCGCAAATCGCATCATCGACACCATGTGCTGCGCACTAGAAGATTATCGCCAGTACGCCGCGATAGGCCTAAGTATCGGTTTGGTGGAATCAATCGACCATCCCTCCGTGGAGGATTTGCTCGACGCCGCAGACAAGGCGATGTACCAAGCTAAAAAACGCGGCGGAAACCGTTGCAGCACTGACAGTAGCGGTTAACGAGCGAAGAGAGATATCCAAACGCAAAAAAGCCTCGGATCATACAATCCGAGGCTTGGCTTTTGGATGATTAAAGTAATCTCTTACTGATTGAGATTGCCACCCGCGTTGGCGGTCTCTACCGAACCCATTTTGCCGACGACCAAAGAGGTCAAATCCAAGTTTTTCTGGTAGACGACATTTCGGTTGACACCTTTAATTACCTCGTCCCGTTTATCGGGATCAATGGCTTGGCTGTCAAAGCGGATGATCAACGAAATGTTGTATTCCGTAGCGAGTGCTGCCACGGTCTTTTGCATTTGTTGATAGGTGTCGTAATAAATACGAGCTTCACGGCTTAGCAATTCGGTGTTGGTCTGTTGAGCCTTGGTTCTCAAGCTGGCCGTTTCTTGTTCCAGTTGTGCCTGCAATGCGTTGAACTCAGGTGAGCCTGGCTTGAGATCTTTCAAGGGCTCGGCCTTTGCCTGAATGTCAGTTTGAGCAGTCTCCATTTGAGCTTTGAAATTCGTCGCTTCCGTCTTAATGGCGTTCATACGGTTGTTAAACACCGTATTTTCCTCAAAGACCTTGGCGACGTCCAAGACGGCAACCATGCCGCTGTTGTCTTGTGCTTGTAGATTTCCGGCGAGCGAGAAAACGCAAGCCACGATAGCGATGATTTGTGAAGACGACTTCAAGATCAATCCTCCCTGATTGGCGGTGAAGTTCGTGAACGGTTGGTATCCAATTTTGGTTGGCGGCTGCAAACGCAGCCTTTTTATCCAGATGCAGTTAGCATGCCTTGCAACCACAAAAATTCTGAATCAACAAGATACGGTATTAGCGAAGTTCGTTGCGATTGCGGGACGAAATCCGGTTACTGTATTTTGCATGGAGGTTTGTAAAGGTTGCAGCGCCGGGGGGCAATGCGAGTTTTGAAAATTTTTTTTGCCAGCGAAAGTGCTGGCAAGGGTGACACGTGGAAGCGCTTATTTCCACACGCGGAGGTTTCCAACGCCGTCCTTAGGGTGCTTTCCCATCAGCCCAAGGCATCTTCAAAAGGCGAAATGATTGCAGCGGAAGTAAATGCATGGAAGTGCTGTGTTCGTTGGCGGCTGAGTGCAATGAAGGGTGGGGGCCCATGGTCACGGCATGCGCTTGCGGGGCCGGCTGCGACGTTCTCGAAATTAGTCGATTGCGACTATGACGGCTTGCCGAGATGGACCAAAAATCGCCATAGGTTGAAATTTCATTTAACGGGATGGCTATTTCAGCCGTCCAATTTTTTGGGTCAATATGATTTGCTACGTACCAAGCCGGATTCCATTCGCGGTTATCCCCAAATGATTCTGCGACTCGTCCCGAGGCGTCGACGCTGAACAGAAAGAACGTCTTGTAATCCCGATCGATGTCGATGGCTATTTCTACCCGGTCCGCTGCGTCTAAGCGTGCATCGCGAACGCGGTTATCGTCAGGTAATGGATGGTTTTGGTCGGAGTGCAAGTGACAACGCACCGCGATGTAAAGAAATTTATCGTCGGCTGCAAAAAGAATTTCGTCGCGCTGTGTGCTCTCGGAATGCCTTAATTCAATAACCGACTGGCGAGCGATGGCATCTTGCCAAATAGGATCGCTCAGATGCCCATCTAGCCATGGTCTTGATTGAGTGGGATAGCAGACGGAGAAAGACTGGGGACCCATTACC
>JAAEPL010000418.1 GCA_024232675.1 Planctomycetaceae bacterium | reverse complement strand
GTTGGTTAGAGCATCGGATTGTGATTCCGAGGGTCGGGGGTTCGAGTCCCCTCAACCACCCTGTCGTGCTGGGGTTTCTGTCCCCCGCTTGGGTCTGTGCCATCCCAACCTTGATCGCCGGCTTAAACTGATCGCACCACCACTAAGTTTTGGTCAGATGCGGTCCGGTAAGACTGCTGGCATTAGCCGCCGAGAATTTCCGGTTCTAGACTTCCCGTAAAATCGTTCAACCGAGCGTGTTTTCCAGTATCTAGAACGGCGCTCTAGGAATACTTCTATGAGGCAAAGCAGCCTCCGCGCATTCACGCCACCATCTCCCAAAGATCATTGCCTTGGCGGAGGTCGCTTGAATCGGGATGGCAGCCTTCGCCAGAGTCCCAACGAATTCAGAGGGAGCCGTGGCGGTCATTTGACAAAGGATATATTCCTAACCTCGATAGACGCGTCGCTGATGCCTGCCCCGCCACGGATAAAAAATAGGCTGGTGACATCCTTGAGATTAGCGTCGCGATTTAGCGTGCTTACCGGGATCGAATAACTCTTCCATGTTTCGTTTACCGAATACTTGGCGTCGGGCCCAAACGTCACCGAATTATTAGTTTGGTTCCCAGCCGAGTACTGGCCTGTTTGGAAGCCAACATCAAAGCTGGCACCTGGGGTTCCCTTGATCTCAAAATTCAGCTTGCCCGCCTCAAATTGCGTAAGGTTTTCACCCTTACCACCCGCCTGAATCTCCAAAGCACCGCCCCACCATTGATTTGGATTGGAACTCGGGATTATTTCCAGAACGTGACCATCATTGATAGATAGTTGGCAGGTTCCGTCCCAGATATTCGCTTTCAGTCGATCGCTTGGGTAAGTCTCGTTGGCCTGTAGTTCCGGCGATGCCTCGCTGACCAATACACAGTAGCGATTCGCTGTGACAGGTTGACCAATCACATGATCGGGGTTGGTCGTTTCAATGTATTGATTAGCAGGCTTCGCTGAGACTGCCAAAAGACCTTGCATGACTTTGTCTTTATTGCCGTCAAAGGTCTTACGAATGGAGTCCTTTCCACGCTTGAGCTTTGCCAAGTTAGCCGCGTCAAATTCTTTCCAAATCGCAAACTTCGCTTGGCCATCCACCGTGAATAAGCCGAAATGATTTTCCGATCCCGCTGGATTGTTGGCATCCTTCCAGGGCTCGTCAAATGCTTCGAAGAAAAAGCAGCTTACGCCTGCTTCATCACTCCACTGCCGCATCCCGTCGTAGTATCGTTTCTGCTTGTATTCATCGGCGGCTCCAGAACCCTGCTCCCCGTAGAGCCCGTTATCATTGGTGGACCAACCCGTTTCGCCAATGTGTAGCGGTTTTTGAGGATCGACGTCATGTACGAACTGCTGCGTCTTTTGGTATTGCTGAATAGCATAATCGATCGCTCGATCCATAGCTTGATCAACTGTTGCTTGTCGAGAAGACTCTTTTTCCGCATCCGGGGATTGCCAGTACTCTGAATTGTAATGACTGTCATGAAACGGGTACGTGTGTACAGAGACGTAATCGACCGCTCGAATCAACTCTTTCAAATCCTCCGTCTGGTAGCCAACGTCACCACCCCCCCAAGACGCGAAATTATCAGAACTGGTTATCCACAGCTCGCGTGGTAGATCACCTTGCTTTTTGAGATTTTGCAAATATTGAACCCACTTTAGAATCACGGCCGGCCTGACAAAATAGCTTGCGGCCCAATTAACCATCGCCTCATTGCCGACAGCAATAATTTTTACAATTTCCGGGTATGCCTTCGCCAGACGTACCGCGGTTTCAATTTCCGCTGAGTTCTCAACTTCGTCCTCCGCCTCATGGTTAGGTGCCTCTGTCCAAGCACCCTCGCAATCAATCCACACGCCCAACATGACGTACATTTCAAAACGGGGGTCCTCTGTTTTTAGCTCTTTGATTGCTTTCAGCAAGTTTTCCGCGTGGGCATTTTTTTGTGTCTTATAAGTACGCAGGACCTTAATTCCCAATGCGGATAGAATCCGCAAATCTTCTTTCAGTTCAGTAACCGTGGGCACTTTCTCTTGAGAAACATGCCGAAACCCACCAAACGATATTGCCGAATAATCTGAGTTGCCCAGAATCTGCGCGGCAGTCACCGGTGATTCACTTACTTGGCCCAACACCGCCGAAGGTACCATCAAGGAACAAATGATAAAGAAACAACTTCTAAACAATGGAAACTCCCCCTCAGCCACCGGACAATATTCGCTAGGTTCTGGAACCGAACGAACGCGAGCAACACGTGTTGCGATATGCTAATAGATTCTAACGATAGACAGTAGAACGTCTCAGTATTGGGCAACTGATGACCGAATTACGACCATCGAAAGTTGGTTTCGCTCACCTTTTTTTGGTGGCTTGGCATGCGTCTGTTCGCTTCCGGCATTCCGACCACTCTGCTGGGAGACGAGGTTCCGCTTTTAGCAAGCAACAGCCGCTCAATAAACTGTTGTTTAAATCGGTCTCCTTGCTCGGATTGAGCTCACTTACCTGTCTTTTCGATATTAGGACTTTACACTTCAAAAACGCTGTACTATTGTGCGGTTGTTCACATAAGAACTCTTCCGAGGCATAGCCAGCTTGATGAGACTTGGAGCATTTTGTTTCCGTCTCTCGAAATCATTTGCCGTGGTTTGATAACCGCGTCAGAGTCTTTGCCAGCCAAGCTCGGGGCATCGTTGTTTGTCTTTCGTTGCGCCCCAGAACTCATCGTCGCCACATCTGGTCGATGGTCCCAAAGGTTCGCTTTCCGAATGGCAACTTTATTGCTTTTTATAATCCTTGGCTAAAAGGAAACTGCGCTATGCGTACCAACTCATTTCGTCCCAACCGCCGCCTGAAAAGGGCATTCACGTTAATTGAATTGCTCGTGGTAATTGCCATCATTGGCATTTTGGTTAGCTTACTTTTACCGGCTGTTCAGCAGGTTCGGGAAGCTGCCCGGAGAACTCAATGTGCGAACAACCTCAAACAAATGGGGCTTGCGGCAGCAAACTACGAGTCGGCATTTCAGAAGTATCCGGCACTATCACTCTTTCCGACCGAGACGCCCGCTGGCGTACCTTACAGCTCTTCCGATTCCCGCAACGGCTGGTCAGTTCATGCTCAGTTGTTACCGTACCTAGAGCAAGGCAATTTGGAATCTAAGATCAATTTCGACTGGGGCTACAAAGACCATCCCGAAATTAATGTTAATGGCGAGTTAGCTCAAATCACCCGCTTCCGCATTCCCACCTACATTTGCCCGAGCGAAATCAAAGATGAGCGCAGAGGCGAAGGAACGGACGAGGAAAACTACCCATTAAACTACGGTGCCAACGCTGGAATCTGGTTTGTTTATGACCCGCTCGGTGTGCGAGATGGTGAGGGAACTTTTCGCACTGGTAAAAAAACTCGAATCGCCGAGTTCACGGATGGCACAAGCAACACAGCTATGTTCTCGGAAGTGAAAGCCTACACTCCGTATTTCCGCAACGCTGGCAATGACCCCGGGACGCTAGAAGGGCTGCAAAATGGATCGTTCACAGCTGACGATTTGGTGGCCTTAGGTGGCGATTTCAAAACCAACTCGGGACATACCGAATGGTGTGACGGGAGAAGCCATCAATCCGGTTTCACCGCCTTTTACCCTCCCAATACTCAAGTTCTTTATACCGTCGGGGATACTACCTACGACTTTGATTGGACTAACTGGCAAGAAGGAAAATCTTCTTCCGGGAATAACACATTCGCAGCGGTCACGTCGCGAAGTTACCACGGGACAGGCGTTAACATGTGCCGCGTGGACGGATCGGTGCAATTCATCTCCAACGATATTGATCTCGTCGCTTGGCGCTCATTAGCGACCCGCAAAGGCGGCGAAGTACTTGTGCTGGAGTAGTCTTCTCACTGAACGATAAAGCAACTAAAGTGAAGAGAGAGTAGGTAATGCCTCTCTTCGCTTTATTTTTTTGACTGCGTTACTTCCCTGTCGACAAGATTTCAAAATGAGTGACCCCGACAACTCAAATCAGCCGACAGAAATGAACGCTTTGTCTGCAGAAACGGCGGCCCAGCTACCAAAGATTGTCAGCTTCGACACGTTGTCTCGCTGCGGCGATGAAATCTGGATTGAAAATAATGGGCAAATCTATCGGCTGCGTAGAACCAAACAAGGCAAGCTGATCCTTACGAAATAGGCAGACTGCGAAAATATCTGGCAATAATCGCTGTGAACGCCCACTCATCTTAAAACATGCCCTGCCGCCGAGGGCAGCGAGAAATAGGACCCCAATTTCTTACCGCTGGGTTCTAAAAACGGTTAAACTAACCAGCCTTTGACATAGCGAGCGACTAACGGCCCATCCCGCCGTGCTTGAGTCGTCCCACCGCACCGCCTAGGGCTATTGTATGAACGCATCTACTGAGACCGTTACCCACGCTGAGACGCTTCCGGAACCTGTAATACAGGTGTCAAAATTATCAAAAGTGTACAAGGATGGATTAATTTTCCGGAAGAAATTTACGGCCCTCAACCAAGTTTCTTTGGAAGTTGGAGCCGGACAAATTTTTGGTTTATTGGGTCCCAATGGAGCCGGTAAAACCACTTTTCTAAAAATTCTGTTGGGGATCATTCGCAAAACCAGCGGTCAAGCCACACTGCTGGGAAGCCCTGCAGGGAAAGTCGCGGGCCGCACCCGAGTCGGATTTTTGCCGGAACATCTTCGCATGCCCGCTCACCTGACCGGATTCACTGCCCTGGAGTACTTTGGCAAATTACAAAACTTGCCCCATTCCATCATCCGCGAAAAGCGCGATCAAATATTGGAGTCCGTCGGACTTTCCGGACGTGGCAAAGATAGGGTGACCAAATATTCCAAAGGCATGTTGCAGCGATTGGGTTTAGCGCAAGCGTTACTTCACGATCCCGAGTTATTAATTCTTGACGAACCAACGGATGGCCTTGATCCCGGTGCTCGAGCAGACATGCGAGCACTTATGAAAAGCCTGCGTGACAAAGGGGTAACGGTTTTTCTTAACAGCCATTTGTTACAAGAAGTAGAGCTTGTTTGCGATCAAGTAGCCATTTTGAATAAAGGTCAACTTCGTTATTGCGGCTCGGTCGATCAAATTGGCGAATTCGTAAGAACGAAAACAGGAGTCGCCGGCATTAGTATCAACATGGAGGTTCGCGGTAATGAAACCGCGACTCTGGAGGCACTCGGTGAACCCCTGCAGGGGAATTTCGAAATTCGCCGAGTCGACGCATTGCCAGAACGAGTCGTGCTGAGCTTGAGCTTTTCCGACCAGGACAGCGTCGATCAAGCCGTAGACCGAATTCGCCAAAAAGGCATCAGCCTCGTGCGATTGACACCCTCAGAAACCACTTTGGAAGATGCTTTTCTAAAAATTGTTTCCAACGAAGCACCCATTTCAAACTCGTTATAAACGGCTCGCCAACCTTCGCTGAAATCGAGCCTTGCGGCCACCCACTCCACCCCATCATTTTTACATCGCGATTAAAAATGCTTCGACCTTATTTAGCTGTAATCCAAGATTCATTTCGTGCGGCCCTCAGTTCGCGCGTCCTCTACATTGTTCTGGCTTTGATCGCGGTCATCTTATTGGCGTTGGCTCCGTTCCACTCTCGCGAAACGCTAGAGTGGAAATTCTCGAATCCGCAAACCGACTTCCTCACTCCCGATAGGCTCGCAAAACGCTTGATCGATGACGGCAAGTCCGGCGATCGAGCCGCCATCGCGCACATCTGGGATCAATTGTCGCCCGAGTTTCAGGAAGCGTTGGAAAAGCAAGTGAACGAACCAGAAGTTTCGGAGACCCGAGGTGGTGGGCCGCCGCCGGAGTTCCGCAAACGGCGACGCTTATCCAAAGAATTCAATGCCCTGATGGAAAACACGAATCTCTATGACGAACAGGCTTTCAAAGGCAAGCGTTTGAGTAAGGAGACGCGTGAGCTAATCGATAAAGGTGAGCAGCGTTCGAATATCGAAAATTTACGGCTCAATCGATTGCTACTCAGCTCCGCGCTACGGCGTGATGTGGCGATGCCAAGCGACACGCAATTGGATTTCTACTACTTCAACTGGCAGTGGACTGCCCTGACAACAAACCAATCACAAACGAGTTTCGCAAACGATGTCAAAAGCCAACTGCCGACCTATTTTGACAAGTTTATTATGTCGATCGGTATTTTCATTGCTATTTTGATTACCGCCTCGATCATTCCGGAGATGTTGGAATCAGGTTCTTTGAATCTGTTTTTAAGTAAGCCAGTGAACCGCTGGGCGATGTTGTTGGCCAAGTATGTCGGCGGTTGTGCCTTCATTTTCCTCTCCGCCTCACTTTTGTTTGTGGGTTTGTGGCTTTGGTTGGGTGTGCAACTAAATATTTGGGATCGCGCGATTCTAATCAGCATCCCCACTTATGTGCTTGTCTTCGCCATGTACTACGCGATATCAGTACTGGCTGGCATTTGGTTTCGCAGCCCTATTCTCTCCATTACATGTGCCCTGTTGTTTTGGGCGGTCTGTTGGGCCATTGGTTCCGTCAATGCTTGGTTAGATTACTCGCATTACAACACTTCCGCCCGGCAACTTCTGGCCACAGGAGATGATGTCATGATGGTGGACTATCTTCAGCAACATTCCGCCTGGGATATTGCTAATGAAGAATGGCGGAACCCCTCCGAACGCAAAAGGAACGAACGCGAGAACGGTTTTTTCTTTGCCTCATTTTTCGATCGCTTAGATAAGTTTCCCGATATGCCCGGTCCGGCTGTCAATCAACTTGACCATGGGTTTCTGTTCGCCGACGCCGCCCTCGAAAAAGCGTTTAGCAACCAAGGGATTCAGGTTTCAAGTGTGTCGACAGAAAATGACTGGGAAATTGACAACCAAGGTGAACTGCCAGGCGGCACCATAGAGTTTGTGAATTCGGCGACGCTCGGCACACTAGCCATCAACGACTCAGGCACGGTCTTCCAAAGACTCGAGAAGGAAGCCCCGGCTGCTGAAACCGATGAAGCCGCTGAAACAAATGACGACAAACAGGCTGACGCAAAAACAGGCATCGCGGAACGACTTGCTGGTTTATTACCAACCGCAGCCCTCACCGGTGAGTACAAAAAAATCTCCAAGACGAACCAGTTCGAGATACCCAACTCCCGTGCCATCGCTTTGCACTCGAAAACAGACGTGCTTTACATCTACAGCGATGGAAAATTAACTTCCCTGAAATTGGACAAGGATGGGAATTATGAAGAAGCTGGTAGCGTTGATTTAGGTGACCACAAGAACAACCGCATGACCGCATTCGTGAGTTGTGGTGGTCCACATGTCTTTGTGATGTTGGGCAACGGTCAATTTTTCCAACTCGATTCGAACGATCTTTCCGTCGAGCACTCCATGAGTATCGATAACCGAGTTGCGATTCGCAGCATGAACGCCTCTCCCGATGGTCGTTTTATGGCAGCAACCTTCCGCGATGGAACACTTTGGGTTTACGATGCCGAACAGCAGAAAAAATACGACGGGGCTTCCCTTTCGGGAACCGATTTAATGGCGTGTGGTTTTGATGAAACCAATCGTTTATGGGTGGCAGATCGGTTTAAGTCTGTCTATTGCTATGATCTTGAAACCGGGGATAACACGATTGCCTACGAACCCACTGCGGATTGGATGACGAACGGATTCCGATTTCTAGTACGGCCTCTGTATCGGGTTTTTCCAAAGCCGGGCGAATTTTATAAATTGATCTCGCACCTCTCCACCAGCAACAGCACGCGTGACAACCTTGACGTCGATTTGACGCAACTTCCTCACATAGATAACCCTTGGGCACCTCTAAAAAGCGGAATTATTTTTACGTGCTGCATCCTTGCGATCGCATGTTTTGTCTTTCAAAGGATGGATTTTTAGGCGTTTTACGACTTTTTTAGAAACTGGGACCAAACTTGTCCGACTACTTGCGATATCTCAAATGCAACGGAAGATTAAATTTGAGAAAGGAGTCGAAAATGGCTAAGTACTACACGACATGCGGTTCATTGGAATTTCTAACCACAG
Source organism: Planctomycetaceae bacterium (assembly GCA_024232675.1). GTDB lineage: Bacteria > Planctomycetota > Planctomycetia > Pirellulales > Pirellulaceae > CAJQPP01. Next base: position 3,263 of record JAAEPL010000418.1, on the reverse strand, counting down.
CAGAGGACCCGAGGTCCGCAGCATTGTGGTCAGCACATCAATTTTTGTGCAGCAAAATTGAATTGGAGTCGATCGCCTGGGATGACCCTGAGACGATCGACCGCGAAGATTTGATGGAAGCTATGCTGTGCCTATCCGATACGATGTTCGTTTCTGAGATTGGCTTTGGCCGCGGTGATGCGGCAATCATTGACACGGCAGATTTATTGACGGAATGGAATCAATTAGTGATCGCTATGATGAGGTTGGAATCCACCCTTGCCCATCCGTGATTCCCAGGTACGTGCGGGTGGTTAGTGCATTAAATTAATGTCTCGGGTCTTTACTGGAGACCTGAACGGGTGTCACCTGTGGCGTTGTCCAAACGAACCCGCACCACATTCCGAATCCAAGCGAATCCCTTGGCTACATTTCTACGGCGACACGTTCCTGTTCAAGATTCGAGTTAAAACCTTAATCACCGACACCAATTTCTTGGTTACAAAGCTGCATCATTAAATCGAACTCCTCTTGTTCGTGTTGCAGAAAAGTCTGTGTGAAGGATGAAAACCTTGATACAAGAATCGGGAATGTTGGGCGTAGCTCGATCTCGCAGTACAATAAGCCTTCCGCCAAATCGATGAGTGAACAAATCTCAAGATAAATTTGTTCGTGTTGCGTTTGCAGACTGCTCGCGCGGCGACTCACAGTCGGTTGGACTAAGTTGGCAGACTTGAAATAACCGTAAAATTCTTCCAAGGTAAAATAGGTCTCCAATTCGTCACGGAGGGCATGCATTTGATTCACTAAAGCGGCCAAGTCCAACGAGAACTGGCTGACAAGAAGTGCCCGAATGTCGCGTATCAACTCCTCCGGCTTTTTAGTTCCCTGCTTGATGTCATTTAGAAAAGCAACATTTAATGTCGTACCCTGTAAACCAGTCAGGTCACCACGGGACTCTCGGACGTCGCTTTCTGTCAACCAACTGCTCATGTTTAGCTCCCTTCATCGGAGGTCTAGCCAATTGCAGCAAAGACCAGCGTTGTCCGCGCTGCAAGATCGCTCTTTTATCTATTAGATGCTCGTCTCTCTAACCCAACATTGTAGGCCTCCCGGAGTCATTCATTCAAAAAGCTGGCAAGCTCGCCGCAAGCTAACAAGTGCGTGGAAAATGCCTTTGAAATCGATTTAGGGGCGATAGCGTTCAAAAATTAACCCTTATGGCAACGGTGGAGTTGTTCCAAATATTTTGACACTCCCGCGGAATGGATGAACTTTCATGTTGTTCAGGACGCCCTGTCGAATCAGAATAAGCGACTGCGAAAAAAGCACCCAAGAGAAATAACCCATGGCTCATCGATCCAAGTTTCAACAAAACATTATTAAGAATTATTACGACAATCGGGATGCGATTGCGTTGCAAAGAGCACAAGAACTGGTAACCGAGCTGTACCTGTCGAGTGGCAAAGGCCGCGAAAAGCACTGGAAAAGCCTACGAGTTCACCTGGAAAAGCTAGGAGTCAAACCTACCACCATCGCGCATATGGAAGAAAAGGATAATCCTGAGCTGGTCGCCAACTTGATCACGAAACTGGACAAAAAGCAGGACGGGTAATAAATATTCCGTTTCCCGCTCTGTGACTGCACGCATGCAGTTTTCTGCTATCTCTCGTACATTACCCAAAGACAGTCCCTTTCCTTCCATTCAATCTCTATAGGTGGGTATTCGTTCGTTCATTTAGAATGACGGGTCTGCTTTTTTACGAGAATAAATGGAAATCGACATGGCCAGTCAAGGACGACAGGTTCCTGCGCAACGCACTTTCCGATGGATAGTGAACCATAAATCCAAGGTTCGAATGGTATCGAGATGCCTGTCCTGTGGCTGTCTCCTTGCCCTGCTATTCATCACCTCGGCAAGCGACGCACAGATCACGGATTACCGCACTCCGTTCACTTGGAAACAAGACGCTGAATTAACCGATATACAATTCATCGACTCCAATCACGGCTGGGTTGTAGGAGATCGCGGTCTGGTCATGAGGACGGATGATGGCGGTAAAAAATGGCGTTACGTCACGCTTCATGCTCAAGATGACGAAGCCCAAGAAATTTCTATTCGCTGCCGTCTAGAGTCGGTTTTCTTTGCATCCCCGACACATGGCTGGATTGCCGGTGGTTATTCCAACGCGAGTTCAACGACCAGTACGGGAGTGATTTTCGCGACCATTGATGGCGGCGAATCATGGAAACGTTTGGTGGGTGTGGCGTTACCGAAAATCAATGCTTTATTTTTCACGACCCCACAGGAGGGAATTGCTGTTGGCGACGGTAATTCACTAAAACCTGCCGGCGTATTTGAAACCCGTGACGGCGGAAGATCTTGGTCCACGGCCATCAAAGGCAAAGCTCGATCATGGTCGGCGGCAAGTTACGCTAATGGGGTTACAGTAATGTCATCGAGCGCGGGGAAGCTAGCTCGATATGCCAATCAGGAATTAAGCGAATCTCCCATTCAAGAACCCAAAGAGGTCTTTTCGGCCGACGGCACGATTAGAGAATTACGTATGCTCGACGAGCGGTTTGGTTTCGCCGTAGGTGATATGAACCGGTTTCTAATTACACGAAATGGCGGATATTCGTGGGATGCGATCGACACGGACATCGCGGAACCCGTTGATTTTCAAACTGTCGAGATGCATGGGAATCGAATTTGGTTAGCTGGAAATCCTGGCTCTAAAATTTGGAGCCGTACGATTGATCAAACTGACTGGAAACCACTGCCAACGCCGATTTCCACTCCGCTCACCCAATTAGAGTTTGTCGATCAGGAAGAAGGTTGGGCAATCGGGTTGTGTGGCGATATCATTCACACAACCGATGGGGGAGCAACTTGGGAAATTCAACGTCGCGGAATGGGCGGCGTGGCACTATTGCAGGTAGCCGACCACACCGAGAACTTCATTCCTGAGCTATTCAGTAAATTTTGCGGCGACGAAGATTACATCGGCGCTGCTTTCCTGATGAATGGACCTGAAACCGGCGATACCGATGACGCTCCCACCCTCGACCACCTCCGTCAAGCGATGTCACGAGTCGGCGCTGGCTTCGTTGTTGATCGATCCCCACCCGCCAATCCACCGATGGCATTTCAATCCACGGGGCCTCCGGCTGTGTTAGCCAGGCAAATCCGTGCATTGAAGCCGCGGGTGATTGCGATTTCATCGGGTCGTGTGAAGAACTCAAATAATTTGCGCGGAGTCGTCTTACATGCCGTGAAACTC
>JAAEPL010000417.1 GCA_024232675.1 Planctomycetaceae bacterium | reverse complement strand
TCCTGAAGTGGTACTCCCAGGATCTCTGTCGAGCTGTCCCGGTTGTACTTGGAAGTCGGCGTAGTTCTCTTCTACGGGGTTGGTGTCAGACCATAGAAAGGAATCGTCGTCTTTCTCTTCTCGATATTGGGGGTCTCCCCTGGCTCGGAGGTCGTATTGTCGCCGTTCCGAGGGCTCGATACCAGCTCGTTCTTCTGGGCAGGCAACTTGTCCTGGAGCGTCTTCCGAATAGGCCGATTGGGATCCTGGGGCGGGAATTGTTTTCCGGTCCCAGTCTAGATCGATGCCATCTTCGGATCCTAGGATCAAAAGTCCTGGTCTCCCCTCGAAGGGTCTGGTGTTTTCCCAGTTTACAATTTTCTCTTTAGGTTGGCTGTTAATTCGGTAGTTTCTGCCAATGACCTCGAGAACTTTGTAAGGTCCCACCCATGAAGGTCGGAATTTGCGCACTTGCCCAGACTTGGAAGCCAGGACAGGTGTGAAGATCAGGATGAAATCCCCGACTTGATGGATATTTTCGCCGTGGACTTTCTTGTTGAATTGTCGGGCTTGCCTCTTCTGGGCAGCGTTGAGATTGTGCCGGACGAGGTCGTGTGCTCGTTGCATTTCCCGTTTCGCCAGTGCCACGTGAACGGAGGCCTCATCGTGGGGAATTGGTTCATCGAAATTTGGGAACATCCAACCCAGGGTGGTGGGTGCTTCCATTCCATACAGGATCCTGTATGGGGTCAACTTGGTGGACTCATGAACCGCGGTCCGGTAAGCGTAGAGTA
>JAAEPL010000416.1 GCA_024232675.1 Planctomycetaceae bacterium | reverse complement strand
GCCGCATTCATGGCAACCAAGGACGCCTACAAGCGTACGATGCCAGGTCGCTTGGTCGGCAAATCTGTGGACTCCCACGGCAACCCTGCCTATCGACTCTCGTTGCAAACTCGCGAACAACATATTCGTCGAGAGAAGGCGACTTCTAATATTTGTACGGCACAAGCACTGTTGGCAATTATGTCAACCTTGTATGCATGTTATCACGGACCTGATGGATTGAAGTCGATCGCTCAGAGAGTCCACGCGTACACCTGCAGTTTGGCTGCAGCCATTAAAGCTGGTGGATTTAATATTGCCGGCGATACCTTCTTTGACACGATCACGATCAAAGTGGACGGTCGAGTTAACGAATTAATGAAAGCGGCTGTCGCAGCTGGATTTAATGTTCGGGCCTACGATGAAGCTCACATCGCAATTTCTTTGGATCAGACGACTACGGAACAAGACGTTAACACGTTGGCAGATTTGTTTGGTGCAAACGCCACAATTGATTCCGGCCTTTGCCAAATGAGCCCAGGTTTATTGCGTCAGGATAGCATTCTGACTCAACACGTTTTCCATCAATACCGCAGCGAAACTGAAATGATGCGGTATCTCCGGAAGCTAAGCGAAATGGATATCGCTTTGGATCGAGCCATGATCCCATTGGGGTCCTGCACGATGAAATTGAATGCTGCTGCCGAGTTGACGCCCATCACTTGGCCGGAATTCAATTCCATCCATCCCTTTGCCCCTGCTGACCAATGGCAGGGTTATCGAAAAATGATCGATCAACTGGAAGAGATGTTGTGTGCGGCAACCGGTTATGACGCTATTTCGCTGCAACCCAACGCGGGCTCTCAAGGTGAATACGCCGGTTTATTGGCGATCAAAAAGTATCACGAATCTCGTGGAGACGACGACCGAAATGTCTGTTTGATCCCCAGCAGTGCTCACGGCACCAATCCCGCCAGTGCTCAGATGGCGAACATGAGAGTGGTTGTGATTAAGTGCGATGACCATGGGAACGTCGACCTCGATGATCTCGATGCCAAGATTGCCGCCAATGAGAACAAAGTCGCCGCGATCATGATCACCTATCCATCCACACACGGTGTGTTTGAGGATGGCGTGACGGCCGTATGCGAAAAAGTACACGAGGCGGGCGGGCAAGTTTACATCGACGGGGCGAATCTCAATGCGTTGGTTGGTGTCGCAAAGCCGGGCAAGTTCGGCGGTGATGTTTCTCACTTGAATCTTCACAAAACTTTTTGCATACCGCATGGCGGTGGGGGGCCTGGAGTGGGGCCGATTGGGGTCTGCCAACACTTAGCTCCGTTCATGCCCAAAGACGGATTCAACGCAGATCGCATCGGGCCCGCGGTGAGTGGGGCACCTTTTGGTAGTGCTAGTATTTTGCCGATCTCTTGGATGTATATTCGCATGATGGGCGCCGAGGGCCTGCGGAAGGCAACCCAAGTGGCGATTCTGAATGCGAACTACATTGCCCACCAACTTTCCGATAACTATCAGATTTTATACACCGGTGAAAAGGGATTGATCGCTCACGAGTGTATCGTCGATACCCGTCCCATGGATGAAGATGCTCACGTCACCGTGGATGACATCGCCAAGCGTCTCATCGATTTCGGGTTCCACGCACCGACGATGTCCTTTCCTGTGGCTGGCACGCTCATGATTGAACCGACCGAGAGTGAATCGCTGTTCGAATTGGATCGGTTCTGCCGAGCCATGAACATGATTTTCGCGGAGTACGAAAAAGTAAAATCTGGTGCTTGGCAGGCGGATAACAATCCTTTGTGTAATGCACCGCATACCTTGGGATCGATCTTGGCGGATGGAGAACGAGCTTACTCCCGAAACGAAGCGGTTTGTCCGGACGAGAATTGTGACTACAGCGTTAAGTATTGGCCGCCTGTCGGTCGAGTCGATAACGTATTCGGCGACCGTAATTTGGTCTGCTCTTGCCCACCGATGGAAATTTACGAAGAGGCCGTCGAGGAACAGGCGGAACCAGTTGGCGCTTCTTCTTAATGCAAACCTCAGATTCCCCCGCAAAACAATGCGGGGAGCGTAGCCTGGCGTACTGCGTGTGCGTCAGGCACGGTGATGGGGAGGGAGACTACTCGCCGCCAAAGAAATCGAGTTGCTGATCGACCATCCGATCAAACACTTTCAATAGTTGGGGAAGACCTTGCGTCTCGGGCTCCAGTGTCTGTAACGTTTGCACCAACGCTTCGATGGTGGAGAGGCAACCCTCTTTGGGCTGCCTGCGAATGCGGTAATTGCTTTCGGTTTGCGGTCGAATGACCAAATGCGGAAGTTCTTTTAGCCAAGCATTCGCCCGGTACATCGAGGAAGCTTGTGCCCATGTGCCGTCCAGAACGATGAGATGCTCGGGGTAATTTTCACAGGTGAGTTCATCGAGGTTTTTGGCTTGAGGGTGCGGATAGAGCAACGCGGTGCCTGGTTTTTGAAAAGGTTCGACGGCCAATTTTCGATGCCGATGTGCCACCAAAATGGACGAGTGTTGTAGGCCTAGCCGCGCGATTCGAGCCGTACCAATTGGGTGGAGTAGTTCCCGATGATGTTGTAAAACCACGACGCCCGTACGGTTGGCAATCGACGGAACTTGGTCGCATATGCAAACACTGGCGGCGCGGAAGCAGCGGTAGCACTCTTTCCGGAACTCACCCTCGCCCGAGTCGATTTCTCGCTGTGATTCATTGGTCGGCGATGATTCGGATGTCACGGTTCACTCGAGAACAAGTCTTCGATGGCGAGGGTTTTAGCTGCTTCAAACAATGAATGTGGCCGGTGAATTACCGTTGATGCGTGAGCGTCAAGTTTACCTAGCGTGTCCGCTGTATTCGCCGGTTTTCTGAATCGACCTTGATGGATAAAAGCGATCAAATCCAAGACAAGCTCGGTGCAAAATGAAACCACCCCCCACAGGCTTCCTGGGAAGAAGCGTGGAGGGTGATTGGGTGGTTTCCCAGTTGTCTTACGAGGCTTGCGATATCGCTGGCGACGCGGAGGCCTAGCCTTCACCGGCTATTTGCGTCTTGTAGGTCGTGTGGTTCAGCAGGCTTTCAGGTGCCCCGCCATCCATTTTGATCTTGGCAATCCACCCCGCCCCAAAAGCGTCTGTTCCCAGTACTTCCAGTTCGTCGGGTAGGCCTGAGTTAACTTCGATGACTTCTCCGGAGATCGGAGAGTAGAGCGGGCTCACCGCTTTGACGGATTCGACTTCGCCGAACTCTTCACCCGCGGTAACGGTCGCTCCGACATCCGGAAGTTCCATATAGACGAGGTCCGTCAGTTGTTCGACAGCGAAGTCGGTAATTCCAATCGTAGCGATACCATCTTCGCCAACATGGACCCATTCATGGGTGGGTGCATAAAGCAATTCTTCCTGGTTCACGATTCTCTCCAAATAGTTGCTGCGGAAGGAAATACTGTCTTCCGATAATTTCCCAAACGTCCTTGAAAGCCTCTCGACCTTCACCGAAAAAATTCATCTAACCGCGACTGTAAAAAGGCAATTGGCAAACGCGTGCTGGCAGTCGTTTACCGCGAATGTCGATTTCAACCTCGGTCCCAATTTCTAGATGTTCCATATTCATGAACCCCATGGCAATGGGCCTTTGTAGGGTGGGTGAAAAGGTGCCGCTCGTGACTTCCCCGACTTGTTGGTCCCCCAAGTAAATCAGGCTATGTTCGCGGGCAGCTCGTTTTCCTTCCATTACCAGTCCTACGCGGCGGGGCAGCGTGTTGTCTTTGCGAGCGGCTGCAATCGCATCGCGGCCTGGAAATTGGCGATCTTTCAGGTTAATTGCAAATTTGACATCGACCTGAGCCGGATTAACCGTCTCGGTTAATTCATGTCCGTAGAGCGGCATCGCAGCTTCCAGGCGGAGTGTGTCTCGGGCTGCCAAGCCAACCGCTCCCCCTCCCACGGCTTTCGCTTTTTCCAATACGCTGGTCCAGATCTGAATGGCGTCGTCGGCGGGAACGGTTAGCTCGCAACCATCTTCGCCGGTGTAGCCGGTGCGACTGACGATCGAATCCACACCACAAACCTTTGTCATCATGCCATGGTAGTAGGTAAGGGTGCTGGGGGCGGTCTCGCAAAGCGGATCCATAATCTCGAGAGCCCGTGGACCTTGTACCGCAATCATTGCCGTCTTTGTTGTGCGGTCTTCGAATCCCAGTTTCTCCAAGTCGCCGTGCTGCGTTAACCAATCAAGGATCTTCTGGCGGTTACTGGCATTGACCACCATGAAGCAAAATGGCGCGCCAGTCGTGTCTTGTAAGTGGTAAACCAGCACATCATCCAGTACGCCGCCATCCTCTTTCGTCATTAAGGAATAGCGGATTTTGCCAGCGGCCATGGGGTGGACTCGGCGAGTCGTTAAACCGTTGAGGAATTCACATGCGTTTGGATCAGCAAAGAAAAATCGACCCATGTGTGACACATCAAATAGACCCGCTCCATTTCGACAGGCATTGTGTTCTTCAATGATCGATGTGTACTGCACTGGCATCGACCATCCGGCAAAGTCGACGAGTCGACCACCGTTGTCATGATGCCAAGGATGAAGGGGCGTCTTCAATAATTCGGTTGTACTGCTCATTTAGAAAGTCGGCTCAAAATTGGATTCGGAGGGGGAAGGAATCCCCAAGACCGCCCTATTCTATCGCAACCAAGCCCGTTAGACAGGCCCGCAATTTTAGCTAATTTGGACGGTTTTCGGTGGCTCCGTCGTTTTCGGGTAGGATATGCTGATGACTTTTGACCACCGTACTCTAACCCGACACCAATGAAATGACAGACCACCCCGATAACCTGAAGACCTTGACCCAAGTCGAAAACGAATTGCAAGGTAGCTTGATCGTTTCCAGCCTCAAAGAAGCGGGAATACATGCGACGTTAACGGGCGTTTTTACCGCCGGATTTCGGGCGGAGGCACCGGGGTACGT
>JAAEPL010000415.1 GCA_024232675.1 Planctomycetaceae bacterium | reverse complement strand
GTTACCGCTAAACCGGTAATGGCCAGCCAACTGGGGATGACGAACTCTGAAATTGGCTCGACCGTCAACACCTTAATTGACGGTGCCTACGTAGGGGATTATTTCGTGCAGGGAGAGAAAATCGATTTAGTCGTCTTGGGTTCGGACTCTTACCGCGGCAAGACACAAGATTTACGGCAGGAGTACGTGGCCACTCCTAGCCGGCGTAATCCCGTTCGACTGGATTCCTTTGCGGATATTGAACTCGGCTCTGGACCGCAGCAAATCAATCATAGTGAACGCCAAAGAACGGTTTCCATCGAAGTCACCCCACCTGACGATATTTCATTAGAAAGAGCTATTTCGATTATCCAACAAAACATTGTTGGGGATCTCGAACAAAGGGGGGAACTGGAAGGCGGTTACCAAATTATTCTTAGCGGGACCGCCGATAAACTTGCGGTAACCTGGACGGAACTAAAGTGGAATATTTTGCTTGCCATCCTGATCACTTACTTGTTGATGGCGGCTTTGTTTGAATCGTTTGCCTATCCCTTGGTCATTATTTTGAGCGTCCCGATGGGGGCGGTGGGCGGATTATTGGGCCTCAAGTGCCTTGGATTCTATCTCGCGCTACGCGGCGATCCGATTCAAAATCTTGACGTGTTGACGATGCTGGGGTTTGTGATTCTCATCGGTACCGTTGTCAACAATGCCATTTTGATTGTGCATCAGGCGTTATTACAAATTCGCACCCAAGGTCAAACCCCGGCCGCAGCTGTATTGGAGGGTGTTCGCAAACGTATCCGTCCAATTTTCATGACCACCGCGACGACTGTCTGCGGTTTATCCCCACTCGTGTTTTTCCCCGGTGCTGGTAGCGAACTTTATCGCGGATTGGGAAGCGTGGTGCTCGGTGGGCTTGTCATTTCGACGATCTTCACTTTGTTTCTGATTCCCACACTGTTTACTTTGATGGTGGATGCACAAAACGCATTGGCAAAAAATTATGCCGATGCCGAATCCGAGCCTGCGACGTTGCCCACGCAATCCGAGACTGACCACGCAGAAGGTGCAGAAGACAGTGCCCCAGCGTCTCATGCCACCGACGAATCGGAGGCGACCGAAGATGAGCCAGCCAAAGATACTTCTGAAACCGAGGCGCCCGTTTCAACCAATACGGGATCTTGAACCTGCGCTGCTTTTTTTCGGCGTAACGCTGCCCGCAGCAGGTTGGCATAACTTGTGAAACCCATGAGATATCTACGGGACCCCGAGAAGGGGACTTTCGGTGGGGCGCTTCTCATGGTTCAATCTGCTTCATGAAAGCAATTGAATTAAATGCTCCGCAACAATTCCGGCGGATCGAAATTACGGAACCCGGCTCACCAGCCGAAGGTCAGGTACTTGTCCGCAGCCATGTGATGGGTATCTGTGGCACGGATGTAAGTTGTTATCTGGGGAAATTCCCTTTTTTCGACTACCCAAGAATTCCCGGCCATGAATTAGGGGTAGAAGTTTTAGCGGTCGGGCAGGGCGTGCAATCCGTCAAGGTCGGTGACCGGTGTAGCGTAGAACCCTATATAAATTGCGGTGATTGTTACGCTTGCCGACGAGGCGCCACGAATTGTTGTGCCCACCTCAAAGTTGTCGGCGTGATGATGAACGGTGGTCTTTGTGACCAATTTCTGATTCAAGCGGACAAGCTACATGCATCATCGGTGTTGAATTACCAACAATTATCACTCGTAGAAACACTGGCGATCGGTTACCACGCAACTCAAAGAGGCGCTCCTGAAAAAGCAGATCAAGTGCTCATCATCGGTGCGGGTCCCATTGGCCTGGCAACACTTGAATTCACTCGTTTAACGGGTGCCGATGTCACGGTCATGGATATGAGCGAGGAACGCCTTAAATTTTGTGCTGATAACTACAACATAAAAAATCTGATCCATTTTACGTCTCAAGAAGATAGCTTGGATCAAATGCGGGAAATAACACAGGGCGATGGATACCAGGTGGTGACAGACGCCACCGGCAGCCACCATTCCATGAATGCCGCACTGCCACTGGTCGCCCCGACGGGCACTCTCGTTTACGTCGGAATCACCACTCAAGATATTGGTTTTCCGCATCCGCGAATGCATCGACCGGAAATGACGATTAAAGCCTCACGCAATGCTTTGCCCGGAGACTTTGTTGAAATCATCCGCTTG
>JAAEPL010000414.1 GCA_024232675.1 Planctomycetaceae bacterium | reverse complement strand
CTGCTGGACGTGGATCAGGCGGCTTCCATGGCCCAGAGCGTAATCAGAAAATTTGACCTACGCGACGAATATCACGGATCGATTCAGAGATTGGAAGAATGGAGCGTTGACACAGATTTTAGGTAGGAAAAATGTTTTTGCGGAGAAAACGGCACCAAAAGGGTGACGAAGTAAGGTGGCACAGCCTGTATGCAAATAAAACAGGCTGTGCGATTCTGCAACGAGAATGTTAGGCTGAGCAGTGTAAAAAGGGCCATTTGGCAAAACCCGCATGACATGATTAATCCGGCAACGGCCACCGACAACGCGGAAAAAAACGGGCATATGCTTGATTTCTGCGGAAAGTTGCGGGCCGCGGAATTACTCTGGGGATTTGAGTCGGGTAATCCGCTTTGTAGGCACGCTTTTTGCAACTGAAGGCAGGTGAAGATCGGTGACGATCATCGGGACCAGTCAAAATGCAGGGTATTTGCCTGTTAGGACGGTCAAAATCGTGGTTTTTTCAGTAGCGTTTATAAAACCATCAAAATAGAATGTACGTGATCGGCGTCCTTTATGCCGATTTCTGAAGATAAGTAAGGCAGGGCGGGGTCTTCGCGTAAGGCGGCAGACCTCCTATATAGTTTTTCCCTAGTGGAGTTCAGATATGTCGAAATGCAGCCGATTTTGGCGGTTTCAATTGACTTTATCACTTGCGATTGTGTCGGTATCCTCGGCCATTGCCAGCGCCAACACCGAAAGTGCTCGTTTAGCAACGTTCGATTCGTCGACCGGCGAGACGTCTTTTGCCCTGTCGTTGACCCCCGAGCTGAAGAATGATCTCAGCGTTCCCGGGAAGGTTGTGATTTTCGTCGATACGTCGGCCAGCCAAACGGCGGCCTTCCGTGAGGATTCACTCAAAGCGGTTCAGTCAGTACTGAACGGTTTAGACGCGAAGGATCAGGTGCAGCTTTTCGCGGTCGACATCGATCCCGTGGCGCTCACCAACGGATTCGTAGCTGCCGACAGCTCCGAAGTGAAGGGCGCCTTAAAGCGACTCTCCGAGAGAGTGCCTTTAGGGTCGACCGATCTGACTTCCATGTTGGAGCAGTCGGCTAAGATCCTCAGCGGTGACCAACAAAACAAAAACGTGGTTTACATTGGCGATGGCATCAGTCGTAGCTCAATGATCGGTACCGATGGATTTTCGGACATTATCAAGAACTTGGTATCCGAACACATCTCGGTATCTAGCTTTGCCATTGGTCCCGAGCGGGACGTGGAGTTATTGGCAGCCTTGGCCAACCACACGGGTGGCAACGTATTTATCGATACCGACGATGTTGGTTCTTGTGACCAGGCCGCAGCCGGTTTGGTTACGACGATTCGTGGAACGGTCTTCTGGCCCACCGGGATGCAGAAACCTGCTCAGATGACGGAGATCTTTCCTGCCGTCGTGCCTCCACTTCGTGCTGATCGCGATACCATTTTAATTGGCTCGCTATCTGAGCGGGGGCAGTTCGAAGTCACCATCAGTGGTACGGTGAACGGCCAAGCGAAACAGTTTTCGTGGCCTGTGAGTCCCGAAGTTTCAGATCAGAGCTTCAAGTTTTTGCCCATGTTGCTTGATGCAGCACGGGAAAATAGCGGTTCCACTCTGGCAACCGTTGGTTCCGCTGGCTTACGCGAGATGGCTCGTGTGATCCTGGCCTCGTCGCATCAAATCACTCAACTGGGTGCTTCGGTAATCAATGCAAGTGCTTCCGAAGTTGTGCAGGAAGAAGATAAACCTGCTGCTACGGCAAAAGAGAGTGCTCCTGCAGAAGAAGTCGTTCCGTCTGGTGGTGGGCTAAATCTAGTTGACCAAGATTTCGACGATGAGCAATTTTTGCAAGAACAATCGGGTGCCCCGGATTACCTAGACAAGATTCAAGCCCAATCCGACGCGACTGTGCAACGATTGCGTGCTTACATGAACAATGAATTGAGGATTGTTCGCGGTTTATTAAACACCAAGCCTGACCAAGGTATTGATCGCTTGAAAGCCATGCTGGATACGATCATGAGAGCTCCCGATTTGGAGCCAGCAGTACGGCAGGAAATGGAAAACCGAATGCGTTCTGCGTTGCGACAAGCCAGCATTAAAAAGCAGGAATTCGACGCCAATGTGGCACTGGTAGAACGTGCTCGCTCGGTTGAACAGGTGCGTTTGGACTTAATCAAAGAGTTTGAGGATCGCCAAGATCGCATCGCAATCTACTTTGAACAATTCAATTCGTTGATGGATGAGCGGAACTTTGATGGTGCTCTCGCTGTGATCAACGAAGCAGCCAGTATTGCACCGAAT
>JAAEPL010000413.1 GCA_024232675.1 Planctomycetaceae bacterium | reverse complement strand
CGCAATCTAAGGGTTTTGCTACATGATGGTCGGTTCCCCTGGCCCGCAAGGTTGGCGGCTGGTTCTGGGGACGGTCAAGCATTTGTCCCAGTCGCCTGACTGCCTCGACCCCTTGCCCGGGGGATAGATGCCCCTAGGTATCCATGGTTAATGTGATGGACGGGTTCCACATGGCTTGTTGAACGGCTTTCCTGTGCGCTTCAACAGGCGGGCTGATGCGGTCAGTCTTTTCTTGGACTCAGTGAATTGAGAGTGCCTCGATCGTCTGAGTCTGTGTGCTGGAAAAGCGGTGTGAATTATCATTGAGCAGTTTGATGTTCACGATCACGCGCGACAACGGCACAATCTTTCGAGAGTGAAATGATGGAACCTTTGATTGAGCCGCCGGTTGTTCGACACCAAGAGCCAACCTGTCAGCGCGCGGCGGTTGGCAACGCTACCATGCGTGAGCAACTTGAGCTGGCTGGGCTCAAAGAAATTCACCGTCAAGAACCGACATGCATTTACATTCGTTGACGACGTTTGTGAGCTAATGGCCAGTGTCTTGTTACAAAACTCGACGAACCATGCCGTGCGGCACTGGCAAATAACCTAAGCGGCTGCTTTTTCACTTGTGGAATAGCCCAGCAAATCCAACACGTCCCGAAATTCGTAATTCAACATTTCGATCGTCTGGGGGCGTAGTTTAGCGCGAAAATCTCCGGGCGTCACTTTTCGTTTGTGAGCGTTTTTGTCTTCCCGTTTCACATCAAAGTTTGCTCGCTGCAAATATTTATCCCGGATTCGTGGCCTTAGTTCGATTTGCCAAAAATTGGTCAGTTGATCGAACCACGATGGGAAATCCGCAACCATGTCTTCGTACTTGAGTAACATTACGTCGGGCCGACCGACGAGTACGGTACAGTACATGCGATAATTTCCTGCCCATTCGGCGACCAAATAGTTGATGTATTGATCGATGTTGACTTGACTGCCCTCTTCGCGCAATCGAAGTAAGGTTTGTTTGGCGTTTGGATTATTTGGGATCGCGTGACTGTGCAAAATGGAAAAGTACAATGAAGTCAACACGTCGCGAGGGTCACGCAACATCAAGATTGATTTGGTTCCGTCTTCGCTGAGCACCTGATTGATGCAACGGGGGTCCCGGATAGGACCGAAAAATAATCCATGCGGCCGAAAGAACCGTTTGCAAATGGATTCATCAATTGACTTGTTGCTGTCCGTGTTGCCTGAGCACGACCGATGGAAATCTATCAATTGCTGATCAATAGGAGCTACTCCCGGACTCGCATGAACGAAGCCCTCGATATCGATCGGGATGATCCCTTTTTCCAAAGCCAAATCAGAAAGTAACTGTCCGACGAATGAGGACGCGCAGCGATGTACCGTGAAAAAAGCCAAGCTCTTCTGCTGGCTTGGAACTCTCAAATCACCGCGATAGAGTGTTCGAACAAAATCGTTTTTCTTGCCATTCCATGGACAGCTTTGGAATCGTCTTCTGATTTTCGTTACGAATCGCATCCTTTACCCCCGGTTTTTATATCGGTCCGTGCGACTTTGACGATTAGATAATAAGACGGGTTTGCAGGATTTTTCACAGTGTTTTGAGTAGCGATTTTCGCTTTCGCACTCGCTAATTCTGAACCCCTTTCATTGCGTTCTCGCAAAGCGCCTGCGTCACGGCAAAACCCTTATCCAGTGCCATCTCCAAAAACTTGCTCTCAAACGGCTCTGTCTCTGCCCCTTTCAACAAACAGTCGGTGGGAAATAAATTCGTGCGGTTTTGATCGATGTCCTCACCTTTCTGGCGGTGAAAACAGAGTACGTGTGTCCGATGTGCGAAGCTCTTGACTGCTTCTTTTGCAGAACACAGACACCCACGCGAAGCCGGTAGAGTTGCTGTCAAATGGATGCTGTCAATCTACTCCAAAGATTCAGATTAATCAGTCATTAACGATGCGCGCCGACTTATCGTTATGACAGGGTCATGTGGTGCAACTCATTTTCCATGCATTGGTGTTAGGAACCTCCCGATTAGTTCAGCATAAGGTCCTTGCACTCGTTTCGCCGCTGCTGGCGATGCGAAAGAGCGAATCATAAAAACCATTGGCTTGACCCTTTAAGGACTGGGGTTGGCCCGCATGTGTTACAAGGATGTGACAGTGAAAACGACTCATAAAATCATTTTGACTTGCTGCATTGGTGTTGCTTTGGTTGCAAACACGTCTGTCGCCCAGACCGCCGCGATAGGTGATCAGCAGTCCCAGTATGCCAACGGAGGATACACGTCTGTCATTTCGGATCGCCAGGAATCGGCGGTTTCCCCGGCTGCTCAAGCTGCTGTGCCGGCAGTTCAAAATTATCTCGCTAACCCCGGTTGCGATGGAGCTGGTTGTGATGGAGCTGGTTGTGATGGCGTGGGTTGCGACGGAGCCGGATGCGACGGGGCCGGATGCGGCACGAGAGGGAGTTGTTTTGGTGGGCGACTTGGCAACGGACTGGTGTTTGGCAATATCATCAAGCCGAGTGATCCCTGTTTCTCCGACTTTATCAGTCCGATGACCAACCCGGTTTATTTTGAGGATCCGCGGGCTTTGACCGAAGCCCGTTTTATCTACTTGAACCATCGTGTGCCTGATGGTGCGGGTGGCGGTAAGGTTCAGCTTTACGCGCTGCAATTGCGAGCCCGTTTGGCAAAGAACGTCTCATTAATTGCGACCAAAGACGGGTACATTACATCTACCAATCCCTTG
>JAAEPL010000412.1 GCA_024232675.1 Planctomycetaceae bacterium | reverse complement strand
TGGGTGCTACCCCAACCTCAGACAATTAGTCGGGACGAACCTTTAAACCAACGGAGGTGGAGTGTGAGGTCACGAATTTTCGGAAGTGCGACAACCGCCACCGTTACTTTGTTTGCGGTAGGGTTGCTGGCTTACCTTTCCTATTGGTTTCTGGAGTCCATGTGGTGAGATGTGCGGGAATCAGCACGCCGTACTGTGTGCACCAACCACTGTCGTATAATATCCATAGGTTTGGAAAGTTACCGCGCCGAACACGGCGAGTTTCCGCCGGCTTATATCGCGGATGCCAACGGCAAGCCTCTTCATAGCTGGCGAGTTCTGATTCTGCCGCACATCGACGAACAAGCATTATTTGATCGTTATAAATTCGACGAACCATGGGACGGCCCGAACAACATTAAGTTGCTTGCCGAAATGCCCGATATTTACCGCTGCCCCAGTCACGGGCATGGGGAATCAAAATTTTCCGGCCAAGGCTTCACTAACTATCTACTGATCACCGGCGAAGAGACAATGTTTCCCGGCTCTGAAGTGGTGCCGCATGAGTCTGTTTCAGACGAGCTCGAAAACATAGTCCTTTTGGCTGATGTCAATGATCTGTCGGTGGAGTGGTTGCGCCCCAAAGATCTTTCGGCTGCTACGTTTCGCGAGAACCTGTTGGATACGAGCTATGTATCGAATCACCATAATTTGTTTAATGATGATTACGATGTCACGGTTTGCGGATTCGCAGATTGCAGTGTGAGGTCGCTATCCGGCGACGAGTTTACTCCCACGACTTTAAAGGCTTTAACCACTGCAGCCAAGGCGGACAAATTTGAAGATCAAAAATGACCCTAGGTATTTGACAGCCGCGGTCGATTAATCGTGGGCAGACCAACCGGTTTGTCTCTGCAAAATTCAT
This sequence comes from Planctomycetaceae bacterium, assembly GCA_024232675.1. Classification (GTDB taxonomy): domain Bacteria; phylum Planctomycetota; class Planctomycetia; order Pirellulales; family Pirellulaceae; genus CAJQPP01. The sequence continues at coordinate 5,296 of JAAEPL010000412.1, read as the reverse complement.
GTTGTAAAAAGTCCATCAATCAGGTCATCGGGGGCAAGCCGATCACCGCAATCCAGGTTTCACCATGCCTTCTTTTAAAGTCGATTGCTTGCTGCTCACATTTTTGCTGTGCGTTTACTCGGTGCCTCCGCTGCTCGCTCAGCATGACACAAAATCCAAGGCGGAAAACGATGAAATCGCAGAATGGCTGAGCGGAGAATTATCAGCGACCGTTGTCCGTGACGATTCTCTGCCAACCGCTCCCATAACTGAAATTGAGTTTCCCGCCGCTGACTCTGCTTGGGTGAAAAATCCACAGCGAGGTCAAATGTCGCCTGAAATTTTTCAGCGGCTTTCCGAATTGAGCGAACTAGAAGCGATTTCCTTGCAGGGCACAAGGTTTCAGAATGGAGACCTCGTGCACCTTCAGAGTATGGAAAGCTTGCGAACACTGAAACTAAGTTCGCCCCTGCTTGATGAAACTGGCATGCAGCATTTATGTGCCATCACCGGATTGCAAACCCTTGAGCTGGACTATCTTTCGGATGGTTTTGACATTCGCTGGCTGAAACATCTTGGCAATCTTTCTAGTCTGCAACATTTCACCTTAATTGGCAGAACGCCTAACGGCCCACTCAGAGAGGACCGTTGGCGTTACGAACTAAGCCGTTCATTACAAAAACTAAACGCTGGTCAGAAGCATCGTCTGGCGTATTATCGAGCTGGAATGTCCGATAACGACCTGCAGTTGCTGGCCGGATTACCTTTGCAATCCCTGTGCCTGACTCGCAACCCAATAACGGATCAGGGCCTAAAGAAACTGGTCGCGATGTTTCCCGACTTGCGTCGATTACAGGTGAATGAAACCGATATTCGGGACTCGGGAATCGATGATCTCGCCGGTTTGAAGAAGCTGGAAGTTCTCAACTTAAAACGCACGCCAATTACGTTGCAGGAGGGCCCGGGATTAGCGCAGTTAAAAAGTTTAAAGTCCATTGATTTAGAAGGGTCGTTAGTCAGCAATCACGGAGTAGCCCAACTGGCGAACCTAACCAATCTGGAGGAGGTCAATTTAACAGGAACGAGGATCAATGAGGCAGCGATTGAGGAACTGGAAAAGCTACATTCACTAAAACGCATTTCACTAAAAGGGACCCCGATTCGATTTCATGCACTTAACCGATTGGCTGCAGCCAACGAGCATATCGACTTGAGTACATTACTGGTCAACCGCGGCCTCGCCAAGTTAAATAAACGGGGCGAAATCGCGTTTTTGAAACTCGTTAACATGGACCTTCGCGACGCAGATCTAGATTTTCTTCCGCGATTACCGCAGCTTCAAGCTCTCGACCTGCGAAATAATCATCTCACCAACGACGGCATGCCCTGGCTAGTATCTCTGACCGAGTTACGGCAGCTGAAGTTAAACGGAAATCAAATCAATGACATGGGAATTGTGCAATTGATACCTCTGGAGAAACTAAGTGATTTGTCGGTCGAGCAAACCGATGTCACGGTGTCTGGATTACGTAACCTTTTTGTTTTTGGCCAAGGCCGCACAGCCAAAGAGGCCCTAAATACATCCGGATTTTCGATAAAAAAAATATCTCGACCCGGTGAATGGGATGTCGACCTAACTCGCATTAATGCCAGTGACGATGATCTTGCTGTGGTCAGTGAGATGCATAATCTCCTCCGATTCAAACTGGTGGGAAATGAGATCACAGACGCCGGTATTGAACAACTTGCGGGTCATCTGAGCCTCAAAACTCTATGGATTGAAGAGGCCGGGATCACGGGTGAAGCCTTGGTTCATCTGGCGAAAATCCCAAGTCTGACGAGTCTTTGGTGTCCAAGTGCTGCTTTCCGAAACAAAGACCTTGCACCTTTGGCAGACATGGCGTCACTGGAAGTTCTCAATCTATGTGGATGCCCGATTGATGATGGGGCTCTGCCATACCTGGAAAAACTGCCGAACCTGCGTTCATTGGTCATCGGTGTTGGCCAATTGAACCAAGCGACCCTTCAATCCCTGCGGGCCGCTCGGCCAAATTTGTTGGTCTACGAAAGCCAACGAACGGCGTTAGCGATGCTGCGTGGGCGAAAACGGGTTCTACCACGCATACAACACGGCAGCACCTCGTTGGAACAATTCTCTGGTATTCGTTCAACCGTGCCAGATACTGAATCCGCCGAGTTACTGATTAGCGAGTTCGGAGACGAATTCTTCGAAGTTGCCACTCGTTGCATGCTGAATGACAAGACGTTTCGCCGATTAGAGAAAGACTTTCTCTGCATCCGTAATTTACCGACAATCACCTCGGTATCGATAATAGATGCCCGTTTGCCAGATTTTACTTTCGACGCTTTGAATGAGCTACCGAAACTACGCGAACTTACTTTGTATCGCACCAATTTTGGCAGCGCACGATTGCATGAGCTCGATAGAATCGCCCATTTCACGCTGCTTGGATTGACCGGGTCTTCCATAGACGAAGATCAGTTGATGCAACTTCCGGAGATGCCTGAATTAAAGGAGTTGCGATTGGGAAGTCTTGGAACTTCGCTTGCACAACTTGATTTCCTAAAAGGCATGCCGCAATTGGAAAAACTTAACCTCAGTCGTACGGACATCGGCGACGAGGATCTGGCGATCGTTGGGTCATTAACGCGACTGCAGAATTTCACGGCCTACGAAACCGGTATCAGCGACGCGGGGCTGATTCACTTAGCAAAGCTGAAGCAATTAGAATGGCTAGACTTAAGTACGAATAAAATCAGCGACTCCGGACTGGAGAAGTTGAAAGGTTTGAAAAATCTTAAGCGAGTTCAAGTTTGGAACACGGAGGTCAACCAAAACGGGAACTACCCATTCAAACTCAAGTGAAAGCAATGAAGCGTTGCCATTTTATCATCCCATCAATATTTGAATTTGGCTTATTCCTATTAAGTCTATCCGGTCCCCATGGCATGTCGCGGCCAACTAAGTATTATCGGAGCGGGGCAGCGCATAGAACTAACAACGTGTCTCCTGTTTTCTGACGCCCTGAGTGTTTTAAAATGGTGGATCAACCATTAAGGAATCCCCGGTTTCAAACCAACGCTGAGCAATCGATATCATCTTTGGCCTACTTCGTAGCCAAAAGGTTCTAACAAACCGGCACCAAAATGGTTATGATTCGCGCCATAAAACTTTTGTTGTTCACCACCGTTATTATAGAAAAACAGCAATGAGCTTCCGAATTCCCGCTTTCCTTGCAGTTGTCATTTCAACCAGTTGGTTATCAATCTTTGGTTCGACAAACCAACCGACGCTGCCCGCAGTCCAGGCACCCGAACAGGAGAAAATGTTCGAGGGGTTGGGGAACCACCATAGAAGAATCTCAACGAAATCGGACGCCACACAAGCCTACTTCAACCAAGCATTAACTTGGGCATTTGCCTTTAATCACGAAGAAGCAATACGTTCGCTGGTGAAGGCAGCCGAAAAAGATCCAAGTTGCCCCATGACATGGTGGGGAATCGCATACTGCGAAGGCCCTAACTACAACAGCCCTTTAACGCCCGAACGCTCGAAGGCTGCGTTTTACGCCGTTCAAAATGCGCTCGGTCGAATAGAAAATGCTTCTGCTGTGGAACGTGCACTGATCGAAGCATTGTCCAAACGATACACTTTTCCTGCTGCCGAGGATCGCAAACCACTTGATCAAGCCTACGCCGCTGCGATGAATGAAGTCTGGAAAGCCTTCCCTGAGGACGCCGATGTTGGGACCCTTTATGCCGAATCACTCATGATGCTTCGACCATGGGAACTCTATACGACGGACGGACAGCCAGTTGAGGATACCGATAAAATTGTTTCGACACTCGAATCCGTACTCGCGCTCCAACCTGATCACCCCGGCGCAAACCACCTTTACATCCACGCCATGGAACCAAGCCGCACTCCGGAAAAAGCATTGAAGGCAGCGCATGCATTGGATGATCTGATCCCCGCCAGTGGACACCTGCTACATATGCCGTCTCATATCTACGTGCGAACGGGATTGTGGGATGAAGCAATCGAACAGAACTTAAAGGCTCTGAAGGCTGATCAAAAATATTTGGAGTTGTCCCCCGAGCAGGGAATGCAATACGTCTACATGATTCATAATACGCACATGCTGGCCTATGCAGCCATGATGAGTGGGCGCGAAAAACAGGCGATGTCTGCCGCACGACACATGTGGGAGCAAACGCCAGACGCCGTCATCGCCAGCATTGGCCCTGTTTTTGATCGCTGGATGTGCTCTGTTTATGACGTCCAGAAACGTTTCGGACGGTGGGACGAAATCATTGCAGAGCCAGCGCCCCCCACCAATCTCCCCGTAACGACCGCGATTTGGAGGGCCCATCGTGCGATTGCCTACGCTGCAAAGAAAGATTTCGAGAACGCCGAAATTGAATACACCAAGTTTCGGGTCGCCCGTTCAGAGATCCCCATGGCCACGTTAGAAATGGGAGGCATGGACGACCGCTTCTTGCAGGTGAGCGATCTATTTATTCGCGGTGAAATTGCCCTCCAAAAAGGGAAGTGGGAGCTTGCGACCGATCTGCTAAAGGACGCTGCCGCCATCGAATCCACGCTCGACTACGGGGAACCGCCTCAATGGCTTCAACCTATTCGCCATACGCTCGGAGCGGTATATCTTGCGACCCATCAATATGTCCAAGCAGAACAATGCTATCGTGAAGATTTAGAAAAATGGCCCAACAATGGCTGGTCTTTACTCGGTCTTTCCAAAGCATTGCGAGGGCTCGGGAAAACGCAGGCCGCGGATGAGACACTCGCCAAGTTTAACCAAAACTGGGAGAAGGCTGATTCCCCACTCTCGACAAGTTGCAAATGCCTAAAACTGGAATAACGGACAAGGTCGCACCACAGCTTGAGGAAATAAATCCAAACGAAACGAAGCAATCGTGCATTAATCCAAAACCATGGTTCGCCAGTTTCATGGCGTCAGTCGTCGCCTGGAACCCTCGAAAATAACCCGTTCTTAAACAAGCGATGAAGGAAAACAAGCACCACTTTTCAGGAAAGTGGTTTCACAATATACGGATGCTAGATTCCGTGATCCACTAAAGAAAAACTGGCAATCCGTGCACTCCAAAATTTTTGGTAGCAGGCATAGCGATGTAAACGCCGTACCTAAACAACCATTCAAGTAAAATATTGTGCGGCGGTACAGTGAGTAGTCCAGTCTCCATAAACCCTGACGGCCTAGGTAGAAATACAAAAAGTCGCTTAATTCGTTTCCCGAAGCAAACTACGGTTTCT
>JAAEPL010000411.1 GCA_024232675.1 Planctomycetaceae bacterium | reverse complement strand
GCGAGCTTGTTCAATTGCCCAAGCCAAGGCGTGTGCAGATTCCAAAGCCGGGATAATCCCTTCCTCACGGGCCAACAACTGAAAGGCTTCCAAGGCTTGGTCATCGGTTACGGACACGTAGGTACCTCGTCCCGACTGCTTCAAATGGGCATGTTGCGGCCCCACCGAAGGAAAATCCAATCCTGCGGAAACCGAATGAGACTCCTGTATCTGCCCCCATTGGTCCTGCATCATGAAACTTTTCATACCGAAGAAGATGCCGTTCTTCCCTTCTGTTAAGGGGGCTCCGTGCTTGCCCGATGCAATTCCCTCACCTGCCGGTTCAACGCCCACGAGATCGACCGCCTGGTCGTCGATAAAATCGGCGAAAATTCCGATCGCGTTAGAGCCACCCCCTACACAAGCTACCACCTTGTCGGGTAATGCTCCCCATCCATCAAGCATCTGCTGGCGTGCTTCGCGGCCAATCATTCGTTGAAATTCTCTGACAATAGTTGGAAATGGATGAGGCCCAGCTGCGGTACCCAAAAGGTAATGAGCCGTTTCGTAATTGGCGGTCCAATCTCTCAAGGCTTCATTGCAGGCATCTTTCAGCGTGCTACTTCCGCAGGTCACCGGAATCACTTCGGCTCCCATCAATCGCATGCGAAAAACATTGGGAGATTGCCGTTCTATATCACGAGCACCCATGTAGACCCGGACATTTAGGTTCAATAAGGCACCGGCCAGAGCGACCGCCACACCGTGCTGACCCGCTCCGGTTTCGGCGATCACATCCTTTTTCCCCATGCGTTGGGTCAACAAGCCTTGGCCCAGCACTTGGTTGGTTTTGTGGGCACCACCGTGTAACAGATCTTCCCGTTTCAAGATAATACGGGTGGCCGTATCGGCGACCAAATTCCGGCATTGAAAAAGCGGGGTCGGGCGTCCCGCGTAGTTCTTCAACAATTCGTTAAATTCTTTTTGAAAGTCGGCATCGGATTTGGATGCCACAAAAGCCTCTTCCAACTGATCCAACGCAGGGATCAAAATCTGAGGAACAAATTGACCTCCAAAGTCGCCGAAGTATGCATCTAACTTGGCCATATCGTTTAATAATTCCTGATTGCACGAAATGCGGCTTCGATTTTCGCTTGTGACTTTTTGCCGGGGCTCTCTTCGACGCCCGAATTCATATCCACTCCGGCACAGCCCAAAGCCATGGCCTGTGCCACGTTCTCCGGGTTAATCCCACCCGCGATCATGATTCGGTCACGATCCTCTTCCGGCAACAGAGACCAGTCAAAAACCGATCCTGTGCCACCTTTTTGATGAGCGGTTTGGTTGTCCACGAGCAGTCGACTGGCACCCGCAGCGAACCATTTGGCTGCGTCCGTTTGTAATTGCCCAACCGGTAACGCTTTCCATGCTTCAAAACCGACCTCGCCACGCCCCAACAACTCAAAAACAAACGCAGGGCTTTCATCACCGTGCAATTGCACGACATCCAAGCGGGATTCATTGGCGACTTCGATGATGAAATCACTGGATTGATCCTGAAACACCCCCACCCTAAGCAGCGGCACACCGTCGAAGATGGCATTGATATCTTGCCTCGGCACGCATCGCGGTGAACCTTCTGCCAACACGACCCCGCCATACGTCGCGCCCGCCTGCGCTGCCACCATGGCATCATCTCGAGCGGTCAAACCGCAGACCTTACATTTACCAAATATCATCCCTTTAACGGCCGCCGCCAGATCAGACTCCGCCATCAAAGAACTACCGATCAGGAACGCATCCGCATGGGCGGCCATGCGACGCGCCTGCGCATGGGTAGCATATCCGGATTCACTTATGACCAAAGTTTCATCTGGCAAGTCAACGGCTAGAGCACTTGTGGTATCCAGATTTACCGACATGTCCCTTAGGTCGCGATTATTGATGCCCACAATCTTGGCTCCCAGTTGAATCGCCCGTCGTTGCTCTTCTCGGTTGGAAACCTCTGTCAATACACTCATGCCGAGTGTCGTGGCCAATTGCGATAGTTCTTTCCACTGCGTATCCTCCAGAATCGCCAGAATCAACAACACCGCATCAGCGCCGAAATACCGAGCTTGAAATACTTGGTAGGGCTCAACGATAAAGTCCTTACACAGTAAAGGTTGTGCGGCATTCTGCCTAACAATGCCCAGATTGGCGGAGGAACCTTGAAAGTAATTCGATTCGGTTAAGACGGAAATCGCAGAGGCGAACTCTCCGTATGTTTTGGCGATGGAAACCAGGTCAAAGTCAGTTCTGATGAGACCGCGTGATGGAGAAGCCTTTTTACATTCCAGAATAAATCCCGGCCGGGGCGATTTCAGTGCTGCGGCGAAATCGCGTTCTGAAGAATTCAGCTGGTTACGAAATGACTCCAGCGGCATTGCCTCTTTTTGATCCGCCAATTGCAAGCGTTTCGCTCGCACGATCTCATCCAGTATGGAGATATTACTCATTCGTTTCCTTTCACCAACTTGTCAATCAAGTCTTTCGGTTTTCCGGTCTCAAGAGCTTCTTGTGCAGTTGCAAAATTCTTCTTCAAATCATCTTCTCCGAACAACTGCAACACCATGGCAACATTCACACTAACCGCCGCATTCTCTGCTGCCGTCCCCCGCCCTTCCATAACGGCAACCGATCTTTGATGGCTTTGGCCCGCTTCATGGCAAACCAAATCGTTAAGCGGCCAGACGTCGCAACCGAAATCTGTGGGGCACACTTCAAATTCTTTCAGTTGTCCTTGGCGTAGTTCCACCACAGTGGTCTTATCATGCACGGCCACTTCATCGACCCCGCTACCATGCACCACGTAAGCCGCTTCGCAACCCAAACGACCAAGCACCTTGGCAATCGGCTGCAACAGCGTGGGATCCGCTACGCCCAACAACATCAGCGGAGGCCGCGCGGGATTCACCAAGGGACCAAGCAAATTAAACATGGTCCGCGTCCGCAATGTTTTGCGGACCTGCCCCGCGTGCCTCATCCCCGAGTGAAACTGCGGCGCGAATAAAAAACTGATTCCGCAATCATCGACCTGCTGCCTTAATTGTTCTGGCGTGGCCGTCAAATCGACTCCCAGCCTCTCGAGCAAATCAAATGAGCCGGAAACACTGGAAATCGACCGATTTCCGTGCTTGATAATCTTGACCCCACAACAGGCTGCCGTGATGGCCGTGATGGTAGAAATGTTAATGGTGTTCTGACCGTCACCTCCCGTTCCCACCACATCCGCAAACGCGTAATCAGGCCGAGGGAAAGGGGTGGCGGAATCCAGCAGAGCCAAGGCGGCACCCGCTAATTCGTCGGGCGTTTGCTTGCGAACTTTGATCGCGGTTATCGCAGCCGTCAATAAAACATCATCAACCTGCCCCTTAACCACGGCATCGAAAAACTGTTGCGATGCCTGTTCACTGAGCCGCCGGCCCGCCAGTAAATCCTGCACCAGCATTAAAATATGATCTTCTGCCATGTTGAATCCAATCCTCAATCGGAGGGCGATAAAGCCCAGGTCAGGGTATTTTCCAAGAGCGTAATCCCCTGAGGCGTCATCAAAGATTCGGGGTGAAATTGGAATCCACACACACGATCCTGCTCATTCATTACTGCCATTATGGTATCGTCCATCTTGGCAACGACCTGAAGTTCATCCGGAATAACTGTGCCGGTCAACGAATGGTACCGCGCGACTTGTAACGGATGTGGCAGGTCTTCAAACATGGCTTGCCCCGTGTGTTCGATCCGTGAGGGTTTTCCGTGAAAGACTTCATTGGCATTCCCCACTTGCCCGCCGTAAGCCTCAATAATGGCTTGATGGCCCAAGCAGATCCCCAACATCGGGACTTTACCTCGATAGGTATGGATCAATTCCAACATACAACCGGCATCGCGTGGGTGCCCAGGACCGGGAGATAAAACCAACACGGAACTCTCTTCCTCGCTTAAACGTTTTTCAACGGCTTCCGCTGAAACTTCATTGCGAAAAATCGTTACCCGATTGCCAGACGAACGAAATTGGTCCACGAGGTTATATGTGAAAGAATCAAAGTTATCGATTAAGACAATATTTGCGGGCATCACTTTGCATTTCCAAGTTCGCTGACCCAAAAACATCCAGGAAACAGATCGTGGATTCTTGCTAGGTAAGCATGAATGTAATCTTAACTAATAATCAGCCTTATCGAGGTATGCGGCGTGAGTACCGAACCTCGCTTCCGTTCGCGTCGGTGATCTTTCGACGACCACCGTTCTATCGATGAGCTAATTCCAACGCCTTCAACACGGCCGCTGCCTTCGTGCGAGTCTCTTCAGCTTCCGACTGAGGGACTGAGTCGTAAACGATCCCCGCCCCTGCTTGCACACGCGCAATGCCATCCGCGACGATTGCCGAACGAATCACAATGCAGGTTTCCATATCACCGTGCCCTGTAAAGTAACCGATCCCACCCCCATAGTTATCACGTCGCTTGCCCTCGAGCATACGAATCAATTGCATTGCACGAACTTTGGGCGCCCCGGTCAATGTGCCCATGTTCATGCAGGCTTGGTACGCGTGCAGTGCGTCCAAGCCATCTCGGAGCTGCCCCTTAACGCGAGACACAAGATGCATTACGTGACTGTAGCGATCGACTTTTAGCAACTGCGCCACATGCCGCGAACCCGGCTGACAAATTCTTGCCAGATCATTCCTTGCCAAGTCGACCAACATTAGATGCTCAGCCATTTCCTTTTGGTCCGTCCGCAATTCCAATTCGATCCTGCCATCCAAATCATGATTAATCGAACCATCCGGTTCTTTACCACGTCTCCGGGTACCGGCAATCGGACACACTTCGACGTCCCGAGTATCGGCTGAGAACTTAATTGCCATCTCCGGCGAAGCCCCAAATACAACAAAATCTTGATCCTGCATCAAAAACATGTAAGGACTCGGATTCAACTGCCGTAATTGACGGTAGGCACGCAAGGGATGCAGGCAAGGCATCGAAAATGACCGCGACGGCACAATCTGAAAAACCTCTCCGTGATGGATCTTTTGCTTGAGGTCATCGACGATAGCGCAAAACTGGGCATCCGATTTATCAACCACAGGTTCTCTAGCCGCAGCAGCCACTGGCGGGAGATCGATCAGACTGAGGCCTTCACACTGCTCCCGAGTAGACTCGACTTCTTCTTCAAAAACTTGCCGTGCTGCAGGATCACTCTGCTCATAGAAAAAACTTCCAATCAAATGCCCTTCGTTCTTCACGTGATCCAATCGCACCAGCTGCTCCGCCACATAAAACACAAAATTCGGAGCGAGCCCCGAATCATCCAATGGAGACAGCGGTTCGAAACACTCCACCAGGTCGTAACTAAATAGGCCGCCGATGAAGAGCGCTTCCTTAATCGTCGAGTTGATTTGCACCATTTCTGACAACGCCCGCAGCGGAGTCATGACCGAATCGGCCTCTAGCTTCTGATCCTCATCCAACTGGGAATCGGGAACTCCATAGGTTACGGAAAAAACTCCCGCGTCATCGACGGTGGTCCCCAAATGACGAGCCAAGGCACCGCTTAACCGCTGCCCATTTTCTGTCAGCGACTCCACCGTCACCGTCTGGCCATGACAGGCGATACGCAAAGCCGCTCGCACCAACAAGAAACTTTGCAGATGCCGTTTACTATCCACCTCCGCTGATTCCAACAACAATCCGTTGGCACCATTCCGCACCAGATGATGAAACAAAAGAATCGGATCGCGGTAAGAAAAAGTTCGGGTGACCGATTCTAACTGGACATGTTCAGGCATTTGAGAAATCTACTGTTTCAACTTGGGTGGACCAAAGGGCTCTAACCACGGCGTGGTCAAATCGGTAGGTTAATGACTTAGACAGATCCTATCAGATTACGGAATCCTTTCAGCGGGAGCACGCGCATGCCGGCAATTTTTCAAGTGGACGCCTTCACCCAACAGCCTTTTTCCGGCAACCCAGCCGCCGTTTGCCTGCTAAAGTCTGCTGCCGACGTCGCCTGGATGCAGCACTTAGCCGCAGAAATGAACTTGGCAGAGACCGCATTCGTATTTCCTGATGCTGACCGTTTTCAACTGCGTTGGTTTACGCCCACCGTCGAAGTCGATCTATGTGGGCATGCGACCTTGGCGACTTCCCACATTCTGTGGGAGACAGGGCATGTTGGCGAAAAAGAGCCTTGCGTTTTCGACTCCAAAAGTGGCGAACTCCGGGCCCAACGCATCGCCGATCAAATCCAACTTGATTTCCCCATCTCTCCGGTCTCCGAAAAAGCGGCCCCCTCGGGCTTGCTTCAAGCACTAGGTGTGCCCGTCCAATTCGTAGGCATGTCTCAATTTGATTATTTGGTAGAGGTCGATTCGGTCGCCACGCTGCGCGCGATTACGCCTGACATGCAAAGCCTAATCAACTTGGGTTCGCGTGGCGTTATCGTCACCTGTCGGGACGAAACCGGTGAATTCGATTTCGTTTCCCGGTTCTTTGCCCCAGCGGTCGGCGTCGACGAAGACCCGGTAACCGGTAGCGCCCACTGTGCACTAGGTCATTACTGGATGGAAAAGTTACAGAAAAACTGTCTCAACGCCTGGCAAGCATCGCCGCGTGGAGGGGGCATGCAGGTTTCTGTCGAAGGAGACCGCGTCAGGTTATTGGGGCAGGCAATTACAATCTTCCGAGGTGAACTCTGCTGCTGAAAGAGTTCGTAAGTGATCCCAAGATCGCTCTCCCCAAAAATGTCCCACACCGACTTGTCGACAGTACAGCCAAAACGAGTTACCGAGCCGGGCAGTAATTAAAGGATCGTCTAGCTTCCTAAGCGACCGGACTCCACAGATTTGAGCTGCTCGAACTTATTCGAAGATATGCACGACCAAGCCCAATGATTATTTAGCCAACGGTACCAAATATAAACATCTCCTTGGGGGCCTTTATTCGCTTCGTACATCTCTTCAGAAATATCATCCCCCACGGTCCAGTTAATTTTGTGGTAGGTCTTATGGGCCTTACCTAAGCTGACATTGGCATCCGTCACTTCTTGTTTGGGACCCTTGCCAATAATGTGAGCAGTCACCTCTTTGCGGACGTTCGTTGGCTCCTCTTGCAAATCTGAAAAATCAAACACGGAAGCTGAGAACATGACCGATTGATCGGTATCCGAATCCGCTTGCTCTTCCAAGCAGCGTTCGGCTCGTTCGACAATACTCTCCTTGAAACGCGGAGGACGCTTTTTCTTTTTGAAGTGTTGACTGCATTTCAACAACGTCTGCTCGGTCACACACTCCAGAGACAGGCAAAGTGAGAGGATCTGGTCCTCTGCTTCTTTGGGAATAGCGTCACACTGGCTGCAAAGCTTTAATGCACCTGACTTTCGATTCCCACACTTAAAACATAGCGCATTCATTGGTCACCTGCTTGCGTCGCATCGCGATTAGTCATTTAAGAACCCCGCCTGAAAAAAACTCCTCGCAGTACAGGCGTCCGAACTGTTGCCGAGTACACGTCATTTCTGATGTCGGGCGGTCACATTCATTCAACGCGACTGGTGGAATGACGTGTATGAAATGATAGGACAACAATTAGTGATTGGTCTCCTTACGCGTGAGAAATAACAGTTTTTTTGATGTATCCCAGCAAACACTTCGGCACATCTACCTGGCAAGCCCCTTCTATCGCCTTCCAACCGGGTACCCCGTTGACCTCCAAGACAAAGATATTTCCTTGACGATCCGAAATTAAATCCACGCCAGCCATGTCACAACCCACCGCTTGCATCGCGCTTTTAGCCATTGTGATCAGGGCCTCACTGGGATGAAAAGCCTCGCACTGGGCTCCCCGCGTTGCATTGGCGCGCCAATCAAGCGGGTTAGAGCGATGCATGGCGAACACTTGGTCGCCAATTACGAGTAGCCGCATATCTGAATTTTGACATTCAATAAATTGCTGCAGAAAAACAACGCCACCCACATTTACGATCGCTTGGCAGCATCGACGGGCAATCTCCAATTCAGTCACACGCACCAAACCGCGACCCTCTCCACCGAATACAGGCTTGATGACCACATCACCGCCCAGGGAATGAAAGGCTTGCAGCGCATCGTCGACATTTTGAGTGACTACCGTTTCCGGAACGGCCAATCCTGCCTGACGAATCAAAGCCAGCGACAGATATTTGTCGATCGCAATTTCCAAGGCGCGCGGCGAATTGAATACGGGCACCCCCGAGGCCTCCCAGCGCGCCAATAGGTTCATTTGAAAAATGACCTGCTCCAACGAACCTCGTGGCATACCACGCACCAAACAAGCGTCGGGGCGCACCTCTAAATTCGTATCGACCCCTGTTTGCTTCCCCACACGGGCACGCAATTCAACCCATGGCACAAACGAGATCTGCATCGAAGCGTGGGCCGCCTGCCGCAACGTTTCAAAGGACCCATTGGGGGCGTTGCCAATTACCGCAATATGCATTTCCTATTCCCTCAGGTACTCACGACTGAATTAGCCAACGACGGCTTACCCGTGCATGTTGAGTGACTGGCCCCTGCAAAACACCATAGTTTGAGCTCAAACGCTCCCGTCGGCCACTCGCGTTAGACTACAACTTGATCGCATACCAACAATCACTTGCCTTGTGGCCCGTGTTACCCAGAGGCTTGGCAAGTAACTCAAATCCGCACTTGCGATACAATGCGTTCGCTTGCCACATACGATCCAGTGTCTCCAAGTAACACTTTTTATAACCCCGCTCGCGAGCTTCATCCAGCAGCAGCATTAATAAACGCCGGCCCATCCCAAAGCCACGAAGTTCTGGCAGAAAAAACATCTTTCGTAATTCGCAGACCGATTTCCCACCGCCCGCTAGAGGACCGATACCGGCACCTCCGACCACTCGATTATCTGCGGTAACCACCTGGTAACACGAAAGTTTATTGTGGTAGCTGGCAAACATGTCAGAAACTTCAGTGTCATCAATCGAGGACCCTGCTCCAATCGCCTGATATTCAGTCAACACCTCGCGGATCAGCCTAGCGATTTGCGGATTATCCCGTTTCTGAATTTTTCGAATCTCGTACTTCGACTGAAGCCGACTTTTTTTCAATGCTCCAGCATACAACTGCATGCCTTCGATCACTTGCTGCTGTTGTTCATCCGTCAGATTCTCTAGCGCCTGCCGCACCTGTTGATCTGCCAAGTCGATCGTGGTCTTCAGGACCTTTTTACCATTGACCGTCAAAGAAAACATCTTTTGACGATGGTCAGTGTCAACCCTATCCGACTGGACCAAACCCAGCTCGATCAGTTTTTTGAGCGTACGACTGATGTTGGACTTATCAGCCAAAAGACTGGCTGACAATCCCATCAGATTCAATGCTTGATGTCGCGACAATTCAAACAGCACATGACACTGCGACAACGAATACCCCGTACCCAAGTAAACTCCGTCAACCACATCCAACTCGCGCACGAGTTGCCGTGAATACTGACGAACTTCGCGTACGTTGGTTTCCTCACTTGCCATCAATTTAGGGTACCTCCTAAAACAAAACGACTCAACCATTTTGTTGTAAAATACAACTTCCTTGAAAAAAGAGGCTAATATTGGGAATTTGCCAACGAAGAAACAGATAACCCAAGCGTTAACAGCAAGTGTAATCTTTTCACCACATAAGAAGACAGCAATGGGGCCTAACAAAACCACGGCCCCAACACAGGCTTCCGCCACCCCACCACAGTTTTGCAATCCAAGGAAAATAAATGATTCGCAGGTATATCGCATTTACTATTTGTATTTTTTGCGCATTCCCCTCAGCCAACGTGATCGCCCAGGAGGCAGCATCCACAATCTGGAAAGGCGAACTCGACGGCAATGGCCAACGTCTGCGTCTGGAGCTTGAACTCCGTCATGAGGGGGGCACCTTGAGTGGCCAAATTCGCAGCGTCGATCAAAACAACCAGACCATGAAGTTGACCGATTTGATATTAAATGACAAGCAATTAGCATTCGTGATACCCCAAGTGGGCGCACAATTTAACGGCACGATTTCGGTAAATGGCGACAAGGCCGAGGGTGTTTTCAAACAAGGCCGAGGCTCCATGCCACTGGTTTTTACAAAGTTTGAATCCGCGGCAGTCATTCCAGAAACTGATATTAATCCGTTGGAAGAACTGGCTGAAACGGTCCAGTGGTATGTCGAAAAAAAACATATCGTGGGCGGCGAATTATTGATTATTGATAAAGAAAAAGTTGTCTTTCATAAGTCGTTTGGTTTTTCTGATCGCGAAGACCAACGGCTTTGGGAGAACAACCAACTTTGCAATATTCGCTCGATGAGCAAGCCGATCACATCCGCAGCAGCTCAAATTCTGATCGACCAGGAACGACTGGATTTAGACAGTCCCGTTGCTAGGTACCTGACAAGTTTTGACAACGAGCGATCGAACATGATCACGGTACGGCAGGTACTGACCCATCGCTCCGGCTTACCCCTCACCAACTTGTTAAAACCCGACCAATTCGAGAACTTAGCCACTCAAGTGGCGACAATGGCAAAGGCGGGTCCGCAGTTCGAACCGGGTTCCAAATTCTGGTACAGCGACATTGGGACGGACGTGGTGGCTGCTCTAGTGGAAGAAATCACGGGCGAATTACTTAATGATTTTGTGCAGCGGGAATTATTTGAACCGTTAGGAATGTCTCATACGCTGTACGGGATCGATGCGTCCGACCCACGCTTAAAACAGGCAGCGAGTCTCTATCTCAGAACGCCGTCCAAAAGTTGGCAGCGATTTTGGACTCCTGAAAAGCCACTCTACCCCTTTGCTTGGGGTTCACAGACCATTTATTCCACCACGTCCGATTACGCCAAGTTTCTGCGTATGTTAATGAATGGCGGGCGTGTGGGTGACCGTCAATTACTTTCCACCGACGCCGTTGCCCGCATGCTTGAGCCCGTTTCACGGATGAAGAGACTCGGCTCTGATTCGCCCTACCCAACCGGATACAGAGAACTGGAAGTTTATTATGGACAGATGGTAGTAACCCATCGCCCAAAAGGAGAGCCCCAATCCCCGCCCATCATCATCGGTCACAGCGGTTCCGATGGCACCAACGCATGGGCGATGCCTGAACGAGATTTGGTCATTTTGTATTTCACTCAATCACGGGGTGGCTCCACGGCGATCCGCATCGAAACGTCGCTGGATCGCTTACTCCTGCATCCCGGGAAGACGGAACCAATTCCCGAGGCCCTCAAACCCTACGTCGGAAAATTCGTGGCCAACTATGGAAACTTTGACAATGAAATATTTACCATATCGGTTCGTGAGGGGAAGCTGATGCTTGATGTGCCGAGTCAGATGCAATTCGAATTACTGGATCCTGATGAAAACAATCGCTGGGCATTCAAAATTTCGCCTCAACGCGTTCAGGCTGAATTTACACGGAATGCCAAGGGCGAAGTGATCGGCATGAAATTACACAAGTCTGGCAACGTTTTCGAAGTACCTCGCCAAGGCAGTGACCGTGACCATGAAATCGCTGCAGAAAAAAAAGCAAGGGAATCGGTAAAAGCGACCGCTGACGGCGAAACACTGAAGGCCGCCTGGGTTGGCACCTTGGATATTAACGGCATGAAGCCCGTGATGCAGTTTCGCATAATGGATAACGAAAACGGCACAACAACTGCTTACTTTGATAGCCTCACTGAAGGCGCAAAAAATTTCACCGCAACCTGGTCTCAAAAGGACGATCAGCTGACATTTGAAGTCGCAAAAATCAAACTTACTTATCGCGGTACCCTGAACGCGTCCAAAAATACTGCCGTTGGTAAATGGAGCCAAGGAGGTCGTACGCTCCCTTTAACGCTCACCAAACGGGACAAGGCACAAAAATGAGCCGGCTTCATTTTCGTAGAAACCGCAGGGCAGGAATCCCTGGTGAAATTCGTAAAATGGCAGCCTTCCCGGCAACTCAAGCGAAATTAGCTCGGCCCGTACGCGAATTGCGGTGCCGATGCGGCAGAAACCACTATTGAGCTCAAGAAACGTTTTCACTAATTAATGCCTGTTGCATGGAAACAAAAGGGAGCGTACCCAAGCGTTACCGACAAAACCGCACAATAAAGGCAGGTCACAGCCGAATGTTTGACAGTCAATTTTGCTCGTTGATTACCGTCACGTTTCTTGTGCAACTGCTTGGTCTATTCACTGTCATCAGCTATCGCCTGCGGAGCAACCGACCTTTCCAACAATTAGGGATGGTCGCTGGCTTGCTACTAATGGGTGTAGCAACATTGATTTGTTTACCGTTGGACGCCTTCGCTGGAATGACACAGGGAGTCTCTCTAGTGATCGTAGCCACCTTAAGCACCTTTGGTCGCGAAGAGGCCAGTTTCTAAGGTTTGCGAACACCGCTCATTCGGCATACCACGCATCAAAACAACCTCAACGACACGCCTCCAGCCGCGACCAAGAAGCGTATCTAAAAGCTTTTACGCCAATCTCAACCGTTAAAGCTCATCACTTAAGCCAGCTTTTCTGCGCGGAAAAGTCAGGCGTGTTCGCTAGCAAATCCCTGCAAGAGGAATAATCGCCAGACGGTGATTTTTCGAGAAGATGCTTAAAATCGAAAAAAACCTGCCTGTTAACGGAGTGAGTGACCGAAGAAAGTAACCGGGATCGGCTTCTCAGAGTCGCTCCGGGGGGGAACTAAAAATAAGTACGCTCATTACGAGGGTTACTTTCATCTCAACCTCGGTGCGAATTTCAATCGAGTTGTCTTAATCGCCTGTTCAAAAGAGGCCAGTTAATAAAACGGCCGGCAGGAACGAGCCCGCGAAATCAAAACATGTTGCTGCAAACTGTGTCCAGATGGACCTCGATTAATTAGTCGGGAAAAAGTTTAGCGGCATTGGTCAACGCAAATTTCTCAGGAGGGGAACAAATGCGAAGTTTATTGCTGGGATTGGTCGTTGCCGTGGCAACGCTGATTCCAAACCTCGCAGCGGCAGACGATCAGGAGATCGCCCGCCACATTATGTCGAAACTGCAAGTAGAACAGCAGCGAGGCGCTCTTAAAGGTTTCCACGTCGACATGCGAGTCGACAAAGGAACGGTTTGGTACCAGGGCTTTGTTTCCAACCAGGAACAAAAAGATCTGATTTTGAGCACCGCTCAAAAAGCCAAGCACTTGGGCGTGGTGCAAATCGTTGATGACATCACCATCCAGGTCGCCTCGGAAACGCCGGTCGCCTCGGAAACGCAACAGGTTGGCTTTACCGAGCCTGCCGACAACCCGTCGACGCAGCAAGCTAACGTGCAGCAAGCAGTCGCACCTGTCAGCTCTCGCATCCAGCCTGTCGCGGCGCCCATCGTGCCAACGCAGCAATTGACGCAAGAATTGGCTCCGACGCAACCCTTGCCTTTTGCCGCTGCCCAAGCACCGATCCAGACCGCACCGATGCAAAATGCACCGATGCGAGGTAACCCCATGCAAATGGGAATGCAGGGACCACCAATGCAAGGCAACCCCATGCAAATGGGCATGCAGCGACCTCCTATGCAGGGTAACCCCATGCAAATGGGCATGCAGGGACCACCTATGCAAGGTAACCCCATGCAAATGGGCATGCAGAGACCACCTATGCAAGGTAACCCCATGCAGTTCGCAGGAGCAAGAACTCCCGCTCCCAACATGGCTCCCGGCCAACCCATGCCGCTGAACCGCGGTGCTGGCGGTGGAATGCCTGTTTCAGGCGACGCTGCTTCGCTGCCTAACTACGCATGGCCGTCCTACGCAGCCAGTCCAAATTACGCTGCAGTGACCTACCCTGGTCAATACTCTGCATCGGCATGGCCATACATCGGCCCCTTCTACCCTTACCCACAAGTCCCACTGGGATGGCGTAAGGTCTGCCTAGAATGGGATGACGGCTGGTGGTGGTTAGACTTCCAAAACCGTTAAACCGTTTCCGAACGTGATAACGTTGACCAAGAAACCCCTGCGGACACATGTTTGCAGGGGTTTTTTTCTATTATGAGAGCCCTACCCACTGTGGCCTGTGGGCATCCCCGCCAGCCGCCGCTGCAGCTTGCCCTGACACCGGACTGCCCTTTCTCATTCTGGGTTGCTCCACGGTGTTTTCGGAGCTTGAAGCCCGTCCTTTCAAACCTTGCGGTTGCTAGACCTCCGTTCCAGTCCAATGGATCGAGGCAAACGCCAGCCAAAGCACCTCAATCGATCCCAAAATCCGGCACGCATTCCGCGAAATCACCAGCATGGTATTGATAGCACTTCCGGAAGATCTTCCGAAAAACAGGAAAGAAACGAAATACCCGAAAGTTCCGCACAGCTTAACACGATAAGAAACGTAGGAAGAAAACGCACCACCAAGGTTACAGATATGGCCTCAACAAAACTCACGTGGATAATGGCAATCGTTGCAGGGATTCTAGTCCCGATGTATGTCGGCTGCATTCCGGTTACGCCATACAAGCAAAAGAGCTACGAAGACGAGTTTTACGTACACGAGCGATATGCACGCGTACCGATTCTCGGTCCGATCACGGCGGGTGGGCCGGTAAAAGCCCTCGATCCGCCTTCGGATGATGAAGTATGGTGGGCACTCGAACGTGCCCGACCAGTTCAGGGCGGTTTCCCGTTCCTGCACGAAGTACAACGGAATAACGTTCGCATTGTCACCGAGTGTATCGCTGATTACATCGATCCACCTCGCGTGATTCCCCTGATCGGCCCTGCACAATTGCATCATGCACATTACAAATGCACGATCTATTTCCAGGAAACAACGATCGTCGGATGGCCTTATCGCCACATGCTACGGGACGAAGATTCTGTCGAAGTCGTCTATATCGATCACAATCACTTCCATATGGTTGGGCCGGTTGACCAAGAACCGAATTGCGATTGCAACTAAAGCGAAACGCTTGTCTCAAAATATAATCAACGGGGTCCAAAGATTTTGGTTCCCCGTTTTTTTCATTCCCAGCCTCGGATTTATTTTTAAATTCCTATGTTTATCAAGCAGACTGTAATCGCGCTTCTAGTATGTGCGACCGTCAGTTTATGCGGGTGCAGCATTTTTTTGGACACCATGGTCGCAACTTTGGATAGAAACTCCAGAGGCACGATACGGGATGGTCGAGCAGATGACGCAGCGGGCTTGACATCGCGTGACAAGACCGCGCGTTGGGAAGAAGAGAACCTTCGGTCGATGGACCGTCAACGTAAATACCCAAAGAGGAAGACCACCGACCCTAAAACAAACTTCAAAAAGGATTGGGAAAATTACCTACAGCGAAATCGCTAGAGGTAAACGCTTGCCTCGGCGAGTTGATAGCGTACAGTTCCATGCATGAGACTCGTACCTCCATTCCTAGCCATCGTTTTCGCACCTCTTTGGGTTGCCTTGAGCCTACCGCCACCCTGCTATTCCCAAGTTGGAACTGCGAGGGAGCAATTCCGGGCATTCTATGAGCCCAAACTGCCTCGTTTGAAATCCAGCTATGGAGGCGTGCGTTTTGAATCCGCAATGGTCAAAAAAGCACCCGCAGCAACCACTATTCAGGTTTCTCGCGGCGATATTCAGCTAAGCAATTTTATTTTTGATCGGTTCCCTGACTTCTCAATCGATTTATGGCCTGTTACAGCAGATCAGGTATCAGAAAAAATCGATCGCCAAGTCCTACCTGTCCAATCCGGAGGTTGGATTGATGATTACGCGTTCGAAGTTCAATACGCGGGCCAAGCAAAATCCCTGAACGTTTTTCCGAACCAATATTCGCTAGAAGCCGACTTCGACCCCTGCATCATCGCCCCACTTTGCAGTGTCTCGTTGCGCCGCACCTACGAATCGATCATGAATGATGATGATTACGAGATTCTGGATTTTTTCGAGCGGTTCTCCCAGAGTGGCCAAAAGACCAAATCACTCTTCTTTTTTCCGCGTGGAAATCCCCGGATGATTTATGAGGTGAATTTTGACCCTGATTCAGGGGCCTGCATCGCCAGCCAGGAACCTCAACCGCAGCGACCCGAACAAACCATCCAATTTAAGACGACTTATGCCAAATCGGATGACTCGCCTGATTCAGCATATCTACCGCCGCCGGTCAAAATCACACGCTCATTTGGCAGCCAAGCCACAACTCTCATTCTCAAATACGAACGCTTAACGCCTGCCCAACAATCGGTTTTATCCGTAACCCGTTATGGATTTGATGAGACGGAAATTACCGGCCCCTCAGTAGAAGGCAGCAAAGTCGCTGTCTATGCCGCTCCCATTTTGATGGTAGCGTGCCTGGTTCTCTTTTTTATTCTGACCTTCTTTTGTTTCTTGGCGTTATTGATTGGGTGGATAACGAAAAGAAAAGGCCAGCAAAAACTTGCTAGCGAATCAGACCTCGACGCCTCAGCTAGATCGAGAAGCGACCTGTCTGAGCCCTGACGAATTTTCTATATATGCGACTCCCTTACTCTTCTTCATTGAGCCGGCATGTCGCAAAGTTCGCTTGTATCGAGTTCCAGCCGCCCGCTTAAGGTGCGGATGCGCGGCGATTTGGAATTTGTACGTCAAACTTGGCAGGGACGTGATTACTGGGTAGTCAAAGACCCATTAACTTTGCGTTTTTACCGATTCGAGGAAGAGGAATACGCGCTGCTCCGCATGCTTGATGGCCAGCACAGTGCGGATCAAGTTCGCTTGAGTTTCGCGGACCGGTTTGCCCCACAAAAAATAACCAACCGGGAGTTATTCCAGTTTATTGGATCCCTCTATCGCAGCTCGCTTTTGATTTCGGACGCCCCTGGGCAAGCGGCACAATTGAAGCACCGCTCGGTTGAAAATCAAAAGCGTGAACGTCGCAGCAAACTAACCAACATCCTTGCCTTGCGATTACGCGGCTTCGATCCGGATAGCCTCCTAAACGTCGCCAATCGGTATTTTGGCTGGCTTTTTTCGTTGCCTGTCGTTTTGGCAACGCTTGCTTTTGTGTTCGCAGCGATCTGTTTAATTTTCAGCAATTTTGAGCAGTTTCAAACCAAGCTGCCAGGCTTCCAACAATTTTTCACCGGCGGCAATTGGTTTTGGTTGGGACTGACTCTCGCTGCCACCAAAGTCCTTCATGAAATGGGACACGGCATTGCCTGCAAAAGATTCGGCAGTCAGTGCCACAGTATGGGCGTGATGTTTCTGGTTCTCATGCCCTGTTTGTATTGCGATGTCAGCGATTCCTGGACGCTGAAAAGTAAGTGGCGTCGAGCTGCCATTGCGGCGGCTGGCATGTACTTCGAATTCAT
>JAAEPL010000410.1 GCA_024232675.1 Planctomycetaceae bacterium | reverse complement strand
GAGGCCTTCCCAGTTAATCGAAACGGTCGCGGGGGCTGGTGGGGCGGTGTTCCCGGTGAGTGGTGTTGCCGCAACGTCCTTCGGCATAACGGGGGAAAGCTCGCTATCTGGTTTCGGTTGGAAGGTGCCTCCTCTGTTAGCGGGCATCGGTTGCGCCGCTAACGAATTCTCAGCGCCGTTTGTCGATAGAGGGATTTGGGGTTCAGCGATTTGCGGTGGAGTGAGTTGCGGTGGAGCGAGTTGCGGTGGAGCGAGTTGCGGTGGAGCGAGTTGCGGTGGAGCGATCGTTTCGTTATTTGAATTTGCCGCAAGTGCCGCACCTTGACTGGGAGCAAGAGGGGGATTCTGAAGCGCAAACGGATCGGCCTTAGGTCGGATGGGTGGCGGTTCCGAAGAGGGCATTGGTACCTTGGGTACTTCGAGTTCCGCGAAAGGAGGCTCACTCGCAAAATCGGGAATCGCCGCGTTGCGTGAATCCTCAGATGCCTCGGCAATCAGCGGGGATTTGGTGGACGGCGGAGCGGGAAAGATGTCTTCCATCGGTTCGCCGAATTGTTCGCCTGCACCCGGAGTCGAGATAACTTGGTAAGCGCCATAAGAAACGCCCATCAACATAATGACAACAAACAAATTCTTGATGGAATTCATGAAAGTCCTCTCGACGGTCCCGTAAAAAGCTCGTGCTCAGTGATGCGACAACTGCGCATCGGTATCAGCGAGGGGGGATACTAGAAAAATCCGTTGTAATTTGCCAGATCAATCAGTTTTCACTAATGTTTTCTGGTCTTGGATCCGCAGGAATGATTGCTAGCGTTTAATAGCGATGCAGCGATATCAGCATTCAGCCCAGTAATCAGGCCTGCTCATTTTCCGCTTTGCCACGATGAAGAATGCGGCGAATCTCTCGCAAACGCTCTGCTAATACCTTCTCGAATCCCCGGTCTACCGGCTCGTAATAGGTGCGTTCCACTCCCAAGTAATCTTGGGCGACAACTCCCCCTTCGGCGTCGTGTGAGTACTGATAATCTGCACCATGTCCCAGTTTTGATTTTGCCGCTGCGTAGTGGGAGTCTTTCAGGGATGGGGGGATCGGTAAGACTCTTCCTTCTCTAATATCTTTGCTTGCCGTATTAATGGCCACCGTGGCCGCGTTGGATTTGGGGGCGCAGGCTAAGTAGGTTACCGTTTGAGCTAAGGTGAGTTGACATTCTGGTAGTCCAATAAATTCGCAAGCTTGCATACAAGCGACCGCTAAACTTAATGCCTGAGGGTCTGCATTACCGATGTCTTCGCTGGCCAAAATGACTAACCGGCGACAAAGAAAGCGAACGTCTTCCCCACTCTCCAGCATCCTTGCCAACCAATAGATGCCAGCGTCGGGGTCACTGCCGCGGATGCTTTTGATCAGGGCACTAGCGGTATCGTAATGCGTATCTTCGTTTTGGATAAGCGATTTTTGCGTCACCGAATTCGCTAGTAATTCGGGGGTTAGCTCCACAGGAGGTGGGTTACTCAGCACAGCGACTTCGAGAATCCCCAGAGCTTTGCGAGCGTCTCCATCGCAGATCTTAGCGATGCTGTTTAAGGCAGCAGGCGAAGCGAGCACTTCGACATCACCTAGCCCGCGAGCTGAATCATTCAATGCACGCTGTAACAGCGAAACGATATCTTCAATGGAGAGTGGTTCGAACTGAAATACCTGGCTTCGACTTACCAAGGCCGCGTTGATGGCAAAGAAGGGATTTGAGGTCGTGGCCCCGACCAGGCTGACAATGCCTTGTTCCACGTCAGCCATCACGGCATCCTGTTGCGTTTTGTTGAATCGATGAATCTCATCAATAAACAAAAGAGTGGCAGTTCCTCCGGATGCGAGTTCATTGCGGGCTTCGTCCAAAGCCGTGCGAAGTTCTTTGACACCGTGCAGGACCGCACTAATTTCTCGGAATTGGCGATTGGTTGCTGTTGCTAAAAGACGAGCCAGAGTGGTTTTACCTGTCCCCGGCGGGCCGTACAAAATGATCGAACCCAAACGATCGGATTGGATTAGCCTCCGCAAGAGACCGTCGGGCCCCAATATATGTTGTTGCCCAACGAAATCGTCAAGGTTTTGGGGGCGCATTCTCGCCGCCAGTGGCTGAGCGGATTGCAACGCATCTTGTTCCATCTTTGCAAATAGTGACATGGAATCAATTTATAGAACCGCTGGCACTGGCTCAAGAAGGTAAGTTCCCTTTCCGTGAGCCGCGCCTGCAAGACGAGTTACCACATACTCTAATCGAGCAAGAAACCACTCTACAGGCCTGAAAGGAACCCTTACAAAAAGTATCAATGCGACAGAATGGTTGGGTGTTTATGCGGTGATTAAGAATACACAAAGCATTGCTAACCAAACGCCGTCCAGAAAGTGCCAATAGGATGCACAATGTTCTACGGCGTAGTTCCGCTCGTGGTCATATTTCCCACGGTAGCCTTGAAAAATGATCCAACCTAGAAACGCGAGGCCACCGACAACGTGCAGGGCGTGCAAAAATGACATTGTGAAACAGATGCCATAAACCTTTGTCGAGCCGTCAAATTGGTCGAAGTGGGTCGCCCACAACGAATTCATGCCAGAGTATTGGATTGCCAGAAAGGCGATCGCAGCGATCCAGGCCCCGATTAACCAACGACGGAAAGAGGCTTGGTGTTCTCGTCTAACACACCATACCGCCCGCTGTAAAAACATGCTGACGAACACCAAGGCAATGGTGCTAACCCAGAACGAAGTGGGGAGTTGTAATCTGATGTACTCCCGCGAGATCGGCTGGAAAGATTGGGAACGAATTGCCCAATAAGAGATGATGCCAGCTACAAAAAACACCGCCAGCGAGACCAAGAACAAGTAGAAAATCAACTTCGCTCGGTAGACGTCACCACGGACGGGTACGACCGTCAGCGAGGTGCTGATCGGCGGTCGACTGCCAAAACGGGGGCGCTGGTTCCCTACGGGACTCATCGCAAAGTCAGCTTGTTCTTCAGAGCCGGACATGTGGATTAGGTTTCGCTAATGGACTGATCGACCCCTCGACTAGGGTCGCTGGAGGCATCGGCCGAACATCGTTCGAGCTCACCCCAGGGGCGGTTCTAGGAACGCGAGGTGCAGGTTGCTTGTCCTCCGGGAAACTGTCGATGTCATCCCGGTAAGACCCCGTGTCCATAAGAGTAAAACCGATAAATAGCGAGACAAAAAACAGGGAAGAGAGAAAAGCAACGACATTGAATCCCTTTTCCCAGAACATGTGCATGAAAAAGAGCATTACCAATGATGCTTTTAGCGTCGCAATCATCATCGCAATAACGATATCTGCTGAACCCAGAGGTAAATCGTTCAAAACGATGGTTAAAACGGTCAGGAAAACCAGGCTGAAAAATACCGAGAGCAGTAATTTCACGCTCACAGGGTGAGCAAATCCATGGTCGTGATCGTGCGAGTCAGTCATTTGAAATCTCCAGCTCGAACGAGCTAGTACGTAACAGTGAAAGGGCTAGTTGATCAAATACAGCAGAGGAAACAGGTAGATCCAGATCAAATCGACAAGGTGCCAATAGAGACCTACATAATCAACGGGTCCAAAATAGTCGGGTCGGAAATGTGCTTTGAGGCAGCGAAGGTATAGCCAGCTCAGTGCCGCCATCCCGGCAATCACGTGAACCGCATGTAACCCGGTCATGCAGTAGTAGATGCTGAAAAAGACGCCAATCTGCGGTGGCCGTTCGCTCGTGCTGTCGGGTCCCGCTGTGGCTGATTCTGCCGCGTGTCCGTCGTCGTGACCGTGATCACCCGCATGCTCTTCCGCCGCCAAATTAGCCTCGTGCCAATTTTGGTATGTTTGCCCAGCAAAGGCCCCCACGAAGTAACCGCTCATCATAATGGCTAAGGCCAACATGAACTGAGCCATCAACCGCTTCCCCGTCGCTGCCATGAACAGGGCACCGGCGGAGAAAAGAGCCAAGCACAGAAGAGGTAACATGCTCAAAGTGACTAACCACTTTGAAATGTTCAAAGCTCCTGCGATTCCACCTGTCTCGGCTTCCGGGTGGTAACCTTCCATGTAGTTGTAATAACTCACGGGCAGAATATACAAATCCCATTTATGGCTGTACTCGACAGCTTTGATACCGAGGAATGCCGCGGCACAGACCATCGTGATGAGGATCAACTTCCCGGCAAAATTATTGTTGCCGAGTTGTGCAGCACGAACTGCCCATGCCATCGTCAAGCTGCTGAACAACAAAACGACCGTGTTGATACCGCCAAGCACCTTGTCGAGGAATTGGGAGGCGTCCACAAAAACTTCGGGGTGATGATAGCGGTAAAGCGTGTAAGCTACGAAAAGGCCACTGAAGAATAAAACCTCAGTGACCAAAAATACCCAGATGCCGAGCTTTCCGGAATCGAATTGCTGTTCAGCACTATCAAAATGATGCGCAATGAACTCGCCATGATCGTGATGATCATCGTCGTGTTCGTCGTGCGAATCAGCGGTTGTTTCAACCGTTGACATGGATCTCTCCGCAGGGAATGGTGTTTGTCGTGGGCACGAATCTAACGTGCATTATTCTAAGCTTTGGTCGGTTCTGCCGCCGGAACCTCAGGGCTTTCCGGTGTCACAAAATCGCGTTGGATGTAAGTGTCCATTTCTTCATCGTATACCATTGCACCGAAATCATAAGGTGCATTCATGTGGATCTTGTGATCAAAGTTGTGGAACGATGGTGGCGAACTGGATTGCCATTCTAGGGATGCAGCACCGAAGGGGTTCCCACCGATCTTGCGTCCAAAGAATACCGCGTGAACTAAAACTCCGAAAGCCAACAAAATCCCAATTCCGAGAATGAATGCACCGATTGTGGATGCCTGGTGGAATATCTCAAACTCTGGGTCGTAGCGAGCGTACCGGCGTGGCATGCCGCGAGACCCCATGACGAATTGTGGGAAAAATGTCAGGTTGAATCCGACGAATACGAGGAAGCAACCTACCCGCCCTAAAAAGTCGTTGTACATGCGGCCAAACATCTTGGGCCACCAGTGATATAGGCCGCCTAGTAGAGCGGTCAGCGTTCCACCTACCATCACGAAGTGAAAGTGGGCAACAACGAAGTAAGTGTCATGCAAGTGAATATCGGTCGATAAGGTCCCCAGGAACAGCCCCGTCAGTCCACCAATTCCAAACAAGAATATGAAGGACAAGGCGTAACACATTGGCGTTACTAGTTTGATCGACCCTTTGTAGAGCGTCGCTAACCAGTTGAACACCTTAACCGCCGATGGAATGGCCACTGAGAAGGTAATCGCACTGAAAACAAGTGTCACGAGTTGGGACTGACCGCTTGTGAACATATGGTGACCCCACACGAGGAAGCCAAGCAAGGCGATGGCAACACTAGAGAACGCGATAAAGGAATAGCCGAAGATTTTCTTGTGGCTGTAGACCGAGATCAGTTCGCTGATGACGCCCATGGCTGGCAAAATCATGATGTAAACGGCGGGGTGCGAGTAGAACCAGAAGAAGTGCTGGAACAAAACAGGGTCACCGCCGTAAGCCGGATCAAAAATTCCGATGTGCATCACCCGTTCGGCAATCAACAATAACAAGGTGATACCGAGTACCGGTGTGGCCAAAATCTGAATGATGGAGGTTGCATACAAGGACCATATGAACAGCGGTAGTTTGAACCACCCCATGCTTTTGGGCCGCATCGTGTTGACCGTGACCAAGAAGTTCAGTCCTGTGAAAATGGAACTAAACCCGAGGATAAAGGCCCCCATCGTGGCGTAAATGACCGCTGTCGTGGTCGTAATACTATAAGGGGTATAGAAGGTCCAGCCGGTGTCGAGCCCGTTGGTCAACATAGCTGTCAGCAAGAATGCTGTACCGAACATCCAAAGATAGAAACTGGCCAGATTAAGTCTGGGGAAAGCAACATCTTTGGCCCCCAGCATCATAGGAAGAACGAAGTTCCCTAATGCCGCCGGAATGCTCGGAATAATAAACGCAAAAACCATGATGGCCCCGTGCAGGGTAAACATCTGGTTGTATTGGGCTTCGGTTAGGAAGTTCTCATCGCCGGTGAAAAGTTCACTACGCAAAATCAAAGCGAAGATTCCGGCTAGGAACAAGGCTACCGTTACACCAATCAGGTACATGATGCCGATGCGTTTATGATCAAGCGTGAACAACCATGATTTGATCCCGCTGGAACATTTCAGGTAGTTGTTTTCTTCGGCGTGACCAAAAAGTTTTTGTGCCTGTGGAGTTGCTGACATGTTGTCACCTTTTATCTATTGGAGCGGTACCAGGTCCACTGTCCGTCCGGGTTCTCTAAATCTTGTTTTGCAGAAAACGATTGGTTATTCAGCAGCAGGTTTTTCACCATCTGCTTCACCCACTTTCTCCCGGGCCTCGCTGGCTGGGAGGTTGAGTTCGTCTTCTATCTTCGCGTCTGGAGTCAAGCTTTTGATGTAAGCTCTAAGCCAAAAAATCTGATCGTCGTTCAATTTCCCTTGGAAGGAAGGCATTTGGTTTGCGTATCCCGCTACCAATTTCGCCCCGGGGTTCAAAATTGACTCCCGAAAATAATTATCATTTACCTCGACGGTAGATCCGTCGGCGAGTGTTTCTGTTTTTCCCCAAATGCCGCCGAGTCCAGGACCCGTCTTTTTGACATCGGTGTTGTTGTGGCAGCCAGAGCATTTCATGTTAAAGAGCCGCTGGCCGTTCTTGATCGGTGTCTCGTCTTCCCATGGGTAAAAGGTCGCTTGGTCCCTTTCTTCTTGGGTGTTGTGAACCGTCACATTGGTCTTCATGAGACTGTGGCTGTCGCCGCAATACTCGGTGCAATAGAGACGGAAAACACCTTCTTTAGTCGGTTTCACCCATGTGTAGGTGTAACGACCGGGCACCACATCCTGCTTCTGCCGGAAAGCCGGCACAAAGAAACTGTGCAGAACGTCACGTGACTCCATTACGAATTCCACAGGACGATTGCGAACGAGGTGTAGCTCGGTGGTCGCATCTCCGTTGGGGTAGTGGAATTCCCAGTTGAATTGCCGTGCGATGACCTGAATCTGTTCCGCGTTACCAGGTGTCACTCTCATGTTGAAGAAACCGGTTGCTCCGTCAACGAAAAACCAGATCAGAAGAAATCCTGGCAATACAGACCATGCGATTTCCAAAGCAGTGTTGTGGGAAGCGCTCTTCTCCACTTTGTGACCAGGACGATCGCGGTATTTGATCACGAAATAAATCATGAAGCCGACGATCCCAGCAAAGAACACTAGGGAAACCCAAAAAATCAGCATGAACAAAGGATCAACGTCCTTTGCAAAAGTGGAAGCCGCTTCTGGGAACCAATAACTACCTTCCCTGTAGGCCGGTGCTTCTGGTACCAGGCTTTCAGATTCAGTTTGTGCCAAAAGGCCAATTAAATTAAGCATGATTAACTCTCACCCGAACGTTCGTCCGTAGCGTTGATATCGGAATCTATAGATGAGTGCGGTACGGCGTGACTCCGACGTACCCAATAAGGAACGATTGCCACGAGCAGGCACACTACGGTGCCCATGCCTGCTAGTCGCATCAATCGAATGGCGCTCATCGAATACTTGCCGGTTGTGGCGTCGAAGATGTAGCAGCCAGAAAAATATAAAACTTTATCCTTGAGCGAACCGATTTCGCCACGACCCGCCTCAATGAGTGCTGGTCTTAATTGACGATCCAACCCACCTTCCAACCCGTCCAGATAACGCGAGATGCGTCCGTCGGCTGTGCAGAATATAAATGCTGCAGGATGGGAGTAGAATCTCTCCGCAGGAATGTACTTGTACTTGAATCCGCAAGCGTCTGCCAAAGCGGAAATGTTGGCCTTGTCACCGCGAAGGAAATGCCAGCCTTTAGCGGAGTCTAAATCTCCGTAAGCCGTTACGTACTTAGCTTTCGTTTCCGCCAATTGTTTGGACTGCTCAGTGGGATCCAGGCTCACTGAGACGATCTCAAAATCTCTGCCGGGAACCAAATCGATGTTTTGTAATTCGGTCGCCAAATTCTGTAGTTGAACGACACAAATTTTCGGGCAGTTCGAGTAGTTGAAGGATAGAAGAACGGGGCGGTTCTTTTTGAAAAGTTCGCCGAACTGGATGAAGCGATTTTTGTCGTCTTCGAATTCCAGACTCATTGGCAGGTCTTGCCCGAGTTTCTGGGTAACGCCAATTCCTTGCGCGACATCCGGCAAGTCGTCCAACGCGACCTGTGCAAAAGCGGACGCAGCAATGCCCCACCCAGCTAACAGCCATGCCAGCGCGAAAAGCAAGTTTCGTAATTGGTTACGACTCTTCATCAATTAGTGTTCTTCTTCTTGTTTGTGACTGTCTTTGTCTGTCTCGTTACTGTCGGCCGTGGTCGGTTGCGAATTGTCGTACTCGCTGACAACGATTTCGATGACGCTATCGAAAGGCACAATGCCTTCTTCGGTCACGCCTTCCAGTTGTGCTTTTTGCTGGTTGATCGTGGTCTTTTGGATGGTGTTTTCAACTTCGTAATTCTGCGTCGTGACGACGCCATCTTTCCATTGGTAGTAGATGCCTTCCACGAACCAAATGGTGACGAAAGTTAGCACCATGCTGACGATACCCACCAAGATTACAACCGGCACATTTACATCATCATAACTCGGCCTTTGCCGTTCAGCATGATCTTCGCCCGTAGTTTCAGACTGTGAATCTGGACGATTTTGGTTTTCTGATTTTGTTGTTGTCATGAGAAATCAACCGGTCCCAATGAGG
>JAAEPL010000409.1 GCA_024232675.1 Planctomycetaceae bacterium | reverse complement strand
TGAACCGGGCGGAGGATCTCAACCTTGGTCGCCGATCCATCTGGCGATCGAAGGTAGCACCGCCTATGTGAACTGTGGTACCGGTGTCGTTTTC
The DNA here is from genome assembly GCA_024232675.1 of Planctomycetaceae bacterium. Classification (GTDB taxonomy): domain Bacteria; phylum Planctomycetota; class Planctomycetia; order Pirellulales; family Pirellulaceae; genus CAJQPP01. The sequence goes on along the minus strand of JAAEPL010000409.1, from coordinate 3,434 downwards.
GCATTGGATCCCATGACGGGTTCCATTCGATTCGCACGGCGTTATCCGCGCACTGGGGAAACCAATAATTATTTAGCACGGTTTGGCGGGAATGCCGAAATGCTGGAGTTGGACGGATGGCAAGAGGATGTGGTGATTCCGATCGGTAACGAGCTAATAATGTTGGCATCGGATTACAGCGTCGTCTGGGCGATTGACCGGCAGACGGCTGAGTTTCGCTGGAAAACAGACAATCGGCCGTTCGGCAAGAAATATGAATATTTGATTGGAGCCAATGAGGATTATCTTTTCTTGGGCAGCTCCAATTCCATTGCTGCGGTTAGCGTTCGTGCTCAAGGTCGTTGGGAATGGGTATACGACCTTGAGGGGGAAACCTCTTTCGGCAGGGCAATGCTGACAGAGGATGCGATCTACGTCCCCGTTGGTCAGCACATCGTCAAGCTCGGGTTAGGTGGAAAGCAGGGCGAAGGCGATGTGCAAGCCGTGATTCCTGTTCGCTTGGGGCTCGATGTCCCATTAGGAAACTTGTATAGCGATGGACAACGGATTTGGGTTGTGGGTGCCAATCGGCTTTACGCTTTGGGTGAATTCACAGCGGAAGAAACCGAGTCGAGCGAACCTTCGACTGATGAAGAGCCGGGTAAGGAAGGGGACTCTACCGAACTGAGTTTGGATGCTGGTCCCAAGCAAACGATCTCCGCAGTGCGTGCCGACGAGCATCGAGTGGAAAGAGCAACGCTCCCGGAAACGGGAGGGGCTGCGGATGATACGCCATCAATTAAGTGATTTGCAGGTGAACATTTGAATACGTTTTGGACATGGCTACTTGGTGATCAGCAAACGCGTGAGGGGGTGCCTCAATTGCAGTGGGTGGGTATGCCTGAATCCTGGGGTGTGTTCGTATTGATCGGTATCATCGCCATCCTCGCAGGTTTTGTTTTTTGGTTATACACACGCGAAATTGATACCTGTCCCCGCCCTGTTAAATTAGTTTTGGCTTGTTTGCGTTTTGGTGTTTTGTTTTTGTTGGTGCTGTTGTTTTTGCGGCCCTCCGTGGTTTTCAAGCAGGTTAATATCATCAAGCCAAACATCGCGCTGTTGCGTGATGGTTCTCTCTCTTTTTCTCGTAAAGATCTTTATGCCGATCGAGCAACGGCAGAGAAATTGGCCAAAGCCACAGGCCGCAACGTGGATGCTGTGATGGAAGGGGGAGCAACTCGGGCCGAGTTGCTAAACGATGCGTTGCTAAATGACGGGAAATCGGTAGTCGATGAATGGCGACAAAAAGGAACTTTGCAGGTCATCGATTTTTCTGAAACAGTAAGCACATCGGGAGTCTTGCCTGCGTTGAAAGGCAGTGCTGGCGATGACGAGGAAGTAACCTCAGGCACGGTTTTGCCCACCTTGGTTGCCAATGGACGAGGCACTGATTTATGGCAAGGTTTACGCGAGTTACTCAGCAATACCGGACGTCTTTCGGCAATTGTACTTGCCTCAGACGGTCAACATAACGGATCTGAAGATCCCTTGGAGTTGGCTTACAAGGCCAAGGACCTCGGGATTCCCATCTTTACGATTGGCGTGGGCGATCCCTCGCGACCCAAAAATCTATCCGTCACACAACTGTATGTCCGCGACCGGGTTCCGGTTAACGAGCCTTTCGAGATCGAAGCTGCGATGTACGTTGAGGATTTTGACGGCGGCAGTGTCGAAGTGGACTTGCTCGAGCACCCTATTGCTGAGGATGGATCCCAACAACCGGGCGTACCGATTGCTTCCAAGACACTGGAGGTTCCGGAAGGCGGGGGGAGATTGCGAGCAAACTTCGAACACATCTCGCGGCAACCAGGGACTTACCGTTACAGCGTTCGTATTGCAGAAGCTGAGGGTGAGAGCAGTTTGCAGGATAACGTCTCCACATCCGGTGAAGTGGAAATCGCTGATCAAAAAGTCAAAGTGTTGTTGATCGCCGGCGGACCCAGTTGGGAGTACCGCATGTTGCAGCGTTTGTTCCAGCGTGATCGCAATATCATCCTTACCGGATGGTTACAGACGATGGATACCGATCGCCCTCAAGAAGGGAACGAACGCATTTCGGAGCTTCCCCAAACCTTGGAAGAGTTGGGGCAGTACAATGTAATCATTATGATCGATCCGGACCCTGCTCAGTTTTCGGAAGCCTGGGTGGAGAACTTGAAAAGGTTTTGTCGTGTCAAAGCCGGCGGACTGTTTTATATGGCAGGTCCCCAGCATACCAATATGTTCATGACGTTGAATCGTTTATCCGGCATGCGGGAGATTTTACCGGTGCGGTTCGGCGACGAGGAATATATCGATACCCAACAGATTCTGGCCAGCACATCGCAATCAAGACCCGGGAGTATGTTGACGGCCAATCATAATTTAGGTCACCCCATCATGAGCTTCGTCAATGAGTACGAAGAGAATCTCCGCCTTTGGGGGCTCATGACGAGTGAGATATTTTGGAGTTTCCCAACGCTATCCGCAAAACCCACGGCTCAAATTCTTATGGAACGCGGCGGGGATTTTGTCAACGAGGAAGGCAAGCAACCACTTCTGGTGACCGGGCGTTATGGTCGTGGCAACGTAGTCTACATGGGCTTTAACGGTACTTGGCGATGGCGACGCCACGGATTAAGAGCCGAGTACTTTGATCGCTTTTGGATTCAATTGGTGAATTATCTGGTGGAGACGCGTTCATTGCAGGGGCAACGACGAGGTGTCGTTGATACCGACCGCAACGAATACGAACTTGGAGAGAAAGTTACATTGTCGGCGACGGTACTTAACGAACGTATGGAGGAAATGGAGCTCCCTGTCATTCCGGCTCGTATCCTCTCTGCAGACGGCAGAGTACGAGATCTGGAATTGAAACTGTTACCCGGTTTGAAGGGTCAGTACGAAGCATCCTTTGTGGCTCAGAGTACCGGGACGTTTAAACTTCGGGTCGCGTTGGAGGGAGTGGATGGCGAGACGGGCATCGAACCTGTCTCCTTTGTGGTTAAACCACCCAGCGTTGAGTCCCGGGCCTACTGGCTGGATGAAAAACGTCTGCGGGATATTGCTGACGCGTCGGGGGGGCAGTTCTTCACGCTCGATCAAATCGGTGAGATCACTGCGGTCTTACCACAATTGGAATCGACCTCCGAATATACCAGTCCTCCCGAACCGATCTGGGACGTCAATAACAAGTTAAGGTATCTGACGTTCTTACTACCATTCTTGTTGCTGACCCTCGAATGGGCCATTCGCAAAAAGTACAAGCTGCTCTAGGAATTCTTCATGTCGTCGACAACCGCAGACTCTCGAATCCCCGCGTCGATCAACCAGCGACTCAAGAAATTGCGCGCTGCGATCGGGAGGTTTTTGTGGATTGATGGTCTCAGTAAAGTACTTGCCTTGGTGGTTTTACT
>JAAEPL010000408.1 GCA_024232675.1 Planctomycetaceae bacterium | reverse complement strand
TTTACCCAGTGGAGGCTCGGGCTTGCCGTGCGGTTTGTAATCTTCGATGTGTGGGAGGTCGACGGGCAGGTGAGATTCAGGGACGGCGCGGACCGCTCCGGTCGGCATGCCCGCTTCGTCAAGTTCGTGCAAGATGGGAAACGGTTCACCCCAAAAACGTTGGCGACTAAATAACCAGTCACGTAACTTGTAGTTGACGGCGCCTTTCCCCATACCGGAACTTTGCAGGTCGGCAATGACTTGTTTTTTGAATTCAGCGATGCCAGTCCCGTTGTACTTATCGGAATGGATGGCGGTGCCATCCCCGTTGTAACATGCCTCACCGGCACTGATTTTTTCGCGATCAATATCCTGAGCGTCGGCAGCAGGTGCGTAAACCGGAATGATTGGAAGCTTGAATTGTTGGGCAAACTCGAAATCCCGTTCGTCGTGTGCGGGCACGGCCATGATGGCCCCGGTTCCGTAGGACGCCAAAACGTAATCGGCAACCCAGATCGGGATCGATTTACCGTTAATGGGATTGATGGCATGGGACCCCAGGAATACGCCGGTTTTATTTTTCGCGGTTTGCTGCCGTTCGCGTTCGCTACGAGCCTTGGCGCTGGTCACATAGGCTTCGACGTCTGCTCGCTGCTCAGCGGATGTGAGTTTTTCCAGCAACGGATGTTCCGGCGCGATGACCATGTAGGTCGCTCCGTACAGCGTGTCCGGACGCGTCGTGTATACCCGCAGTACGTCGTCGCCGGCGTGACTGGGGAATCCGTTTTCCTGCCGCGTTGCCTGCCAGGCTGTGAATTCCGAATCACCGCCGATAAAGTAATCGACCTCCGCTCCCACGCTCCGACCGATCCAGTCCTTTTGGAGCTTTTTGATTCCGTACGACCAATCTAAAGGTTCGAGGTCGTTTTCCAAGCGTTCGGCGTAGGCGGTGATTCGTAACATCCATTGACGCAAAGGCCGTCGCTCTACGGGATGTCCGCCGCGCTCGCTTTTGCCGTCAATGATTTCTTCATTGGCCAACACGGTCCCCAAGGCCGGGCACCAATTCACCAGTTCGTCCGATTGGTAGGCAAGTCGGAATTCATCCCGGTAGGACGCGACCGCGGCGTCCCCTTGTTCGCGGATGGAATCGGGAATGGGAAGTTCGGCAATCGGTCTACCCTGTTGTTGCTCGGGGTCGAACCAAGTGTCATGCAGGACCAAGAAGATCCACTGCGTCCAGCGAAAGTACGAGACATCCGTGGTAGCTAATTCGCGGTCCCAGTCGTAACTAAAACCCAACATCTTGAGTTGTCGGGTGAACGTCTCAATATTTCGTTCGGTCGATTCACGTGGCGGCGTGTTCGTTTTGATCGCGTATTCTTCTGCCGGTAAGCCGAAGGCATCAAATCCCATTGGATGCAAGACGCTTTTTCCCAACATGCGATTGTAACGACAGACAATGTCGGTAGCCGTGTAGCCTTCGGGATGGCCAACATGTAATCCGGATCCGCTGGGATAAGGGAACATATCCAAAACATAGAGTTTTTCGCCCTCGGGCATCTCAGGGCAGCGAAACGTCTTGGCTTCTTCCCAGTGCTTTTGCCAGCGTGGTTCGATCGCGGCTGGATTGTATCGAGGCATTTGAATTCGTCTTCGGATTGGAGTGGGTACGATATTTCGTCAATTGGTTTAGGCGTTTTGTTCGCCACTGTGGTCTTGCCGCCAAACACGCGGTTAACGCGATTTTCTTTCGCTTTATCGGTCTGTAGGGTCCGATTCACCCGATCATGCGATGGGTCAACGCTGTCACGGGTGGCAGCATTTGTAACGAGGTTCCTGTTTGGTGAAATTAGTTTCGTTCCGGTTAGGTAAAGCCTCCGCGTCACGCGGACGATTTCCAAAAAAAACCACAAAGTCAACCAATCGCAACTGGTAAAGTAGGGCAGGATGGAACATTATTTACCGGCAGGGGATATCATAACCGAGCAGCCGGTTTCCGTGTATGACTGGTTGGGTGGCATCTCCTTCACCCTTTCGGGGAAACTACGCAGCCTGCGAGCTTCGTAGGCCGAAAACACTCTGGCATCGCAAAAACCATAACGGTCGAAAAATGATTCGCAAAAATCCACGTCTCCGACTCGGGCAAACTGAACGCCAATTGATGCGTGCAGCAGGTAAATTCAATGCCGGTGTGATGGATCATATCCGTCCCCTGGTAAAAGCTGGGGTGCGAACGGAAGCAATTGATAAAGCGGTTTATGATTTTACCGTCGAGCATGGGCACACGCCTGCTTGCTTGCATTATGCAGGCGATACCACTCCCTACCCCAAAAGTTGCTGCATCAGTGTCAATGATGTGGTTTGCCATGGTATCCCGGGAGCTTACGAGTTGCGTGACGGCGATATCGTGAACGTTGATCTCACTACTATCGTTGACGGGTGGCACGGCGATCAATCGGAAACTTTCTTAATTGGGCAGCCTACGGCAGAAGCGATTAAGTTGGTTCAGTGCGCATTTGATTGTTTGTACATGGCCATCGACGCATTGACCCCGGGATGTCGCGTTTCCACGATCGGCGAAACGATCGCACCGCATGTCAAAAATAATTTTGGCTATGGGGTCGTGGATAAGTACGTCGGGCATGGCATCGGCATGCAATTCCACCAACGCCCCAACGTCCCCCATGTGCCGACGCAACAGAGTCGTCGCGACCGGTTAGATGCTGGAATGTGCTTTACCATTGAGCCTATGGTGAATTTGGGTACGCATCGAACCCGTATGGATACCAGAGATGGTTGGACGGTGCGGACCGCCGACAACCAGCTGTCAGCCCAATTTGAACATACGATTCTGATGACCGAAAACGGTCCCGAGATTCTTACGCTGACTCAGGATGGCCCGCAAAAAGGCCACTGTTTCTCGGTTTGACCCACCTCTGATATCCCCCTGCGTTTCTGGCATACCAGGGGGATCGCTAGCGGGTAGGTCGTTTTGACCTTGCCACGCTGATTCTGATTTCGGTACAAGCTCACGACGTTTATCTTCCTCCGATAAGTGTGCGCTAACGTGATTGACCAAAAATATAAAATACTACCTGCGTTGAGTTGCTTGGCCCTGCTTTTTTTGCTGGCCATCCCTTCGCATGCACAGCAAACAAAATTCCCGTATCGGGCGACGGTTGTCAGTGACGGCGCGGTGGTGCGCAGCGGACCCGGTGAAACCCATTACGGAACAGATCGGTTAGCCCCCGGTACAAAAATTGAGGTTCATCGCCATGATCCCGGCGGGTGGATGGCAATTCGACCCCCTGAGGGCAGTTTCTGCCTTGTGCAAAGAGAAGAGGTGGAACTAGACGGAAACGGCGGCGCGGAGGTACTGCAAGACGACACGTTGGCGTGGGTAGGAACCCGGCTCAATCCAGTGCAAAAACCACTGTTTCAGGTCAAGTTGCGAGCGGGAGAAAGCCTGCAGGTACTGGGGGTCGTCGACCGAGAAAAATTTGAACTGTTGGAAGATCAGCCTGATTGGGTGCAAGTGGAACCGCCTCGCGGAGAATTTCGCTGGATTGCAACCGCGGATATTAAAGCGGATACAGATCAGGGCGTTGGGCAACCAGGCGATGAAACGAGTGACCCGCTGAAGATTGTCGCCAAACAGCAAGCAGGGCCGCCACAAAACTCGGGTCCTCGACCCTTTGAGTCTTGGGGACCGAAACAAACGTCAGCCCCAGCGGTGATGAGTGAATGGGCACAACAGTCAAAATCGTCCAATGCCAGCACGCAGCCACCCACAATGGCCAACTCCAACGCTGCAGCGAGTGGTTGGAAACCTGCCAGCAAAGCCATTACCAACTTCGTCGATGAGCCTTCCAAGTTCATTGCAGATGCCAGTTTCGAGACGAATAATGTCGCCCCCGTCACTCAATTTGCGCAGCCTGACTCGTTGAACGCTGGAGTCAATTCGCGGTCTGAGATTTTCGATGCGGGCAGCAGCGGTGCTCTGAATGCGTATCCAGTCTCTCAAGTTTCGGCGGGCGGATCTGCGGCTCTGTTAACGCCCACATTTGGGAATCCGGCGTTGCAGTCTCTGGAGATGCGTCTAACTCAAGAAATGTTGAAACCACCTGCGGCATGGAATCTCATACCGTTGGCGGCTGAGTCCGAGCAATTGCGTGTGCGGGTGACCACGCCACAAGAGGTGAATCAGTTAGGGCTGTTGATCGAAAAAATCAGGAAATGTCGGGAGATTCAAGCCGGCTATCGCGCGACCGGTGACGGCGGCCCAGTTGATTTGCAAACTATGCGGAATCGCGGTTTCGTCGCAGCAGCTCCTCAGGCGTCTGTGGTAACGCCTCAGCCCTCCGGTGAATTGCTTTACAATTACGATGCCCACGGTTATCTGAACCAATTGGTGCGGGGTGGCGGCAATGGTCAGGCCACCTATGTTTTGCAGGACGAGACCGGGGTCGTGACCCATCACGTTGCAGCACCCCCTGGGGTAAATTTGCGTCCCTACCTCAATCAGAGGGTAGGCATAATAGGTAATCGCGGGTTTCATCAGCAGTTACAGCTAAATCATGTAACGGCCGAAAGGGTTATCGCATTAGACTCCCTGCGGCGGTAACCTTAGGGAAATTCTAGATTCCCTTAAACCTCTTGCACACTGCTCGATTGCCAAGCATGCTTGGCCGGCGTGTCAAATTCCCTAGGAGCCAACCATGTTGTTCCGCCCTGTGATGGCATTCACCCTCTTTGCATTAGTCATGACATGCCAAGTGGCAAATGCGCAGGACCAGCCTACTGATGACGCAATGGCAGCGTTTAATAAAGTTTATGCACAATGGCAGGATGTCAATAAACAGACCGAAGCATTGATGACGGAAGCACGCTCAGCAGATCGTTCAGATCCTGCGGCTATGAATAAACTTCGTGAACGTTTTATGGGCTTGCAGAAACAAGGGAAAGACCTGCTGCCGCAGCTGCGAGCAACCGGTCTGGCCGCCTATCGTGTTGCCACGGATCCCAGCAAAGATCTGACTTCGTCGCTCATCTCGATTGCGGGTAGCGAAGCCCTCAACGATCAATATGGAAAAGCGTCAGAGATCACCAATTTGATGATGCAAAAGGGTTACGCCGGACCTGAGTTGTTTGACGTGTCGGGCGTCATCGCATTTGGTATGGATGACTTCGACAAGGCAGAGGCCATGTTCAAGCAAGCGGCCGATAAAGGCGGTTTGCAAATGGGTGCTCGATACCAAGGTATGTTGGCAGACCTGAAAGCAAACTGGGCGGAAGAGACAAAGATTCGAGCTGCTGAAGCGAAAGCGGATGATTTACCGCGTGTCATGTTTGAGACTAGTTCCGGTCCCATCACCATTGAGCTTTTCGAAAACCAAGCGCCGAACTCGGTCGCGAACTTTATTAGCCTGATTGAAAGTGGCTATTACGACGGTTTGAATTTCCATCGTGTTCTAGGCAATTTCATGGCCCAGGGTGGTTGCCCAGATGGCACCGGTGCTGGTGGTCCAGGATATAGCATCCCCTGCGAATGTGACGTGGACAATTATCGTCACCACTTTTCAGGAACTCTCAGCATGGCGCATGCTGGCAAAGATACCGGCGGTTCTCAGTTCTTTTTGACTTTCATGCCGACTCCTTTTTTGGACGGTAAGCACACGGCGTTTGGTCGAGTGATTGAAGGCAAGGATGTGTTAGGGGAGCTGACCAAAGTTGACCCAAGCCGCCCCATGGGTATTTCGCCAAGTACGATCACCAAGGCTACGGTCGTACGCAAGCGTGACCATGACTACACGCCAAAAAAGGTCGGTGAGTAGCCTCTCGTTTTAACGCTGGCACCCTGTCTTTGCTGCGTCATTTGGCGTTTGCTGACTGGGTTAAAAGCCAAATCGAAATGAATGACGCGTAATGTCCGCCACAAAAATTTGGCAGGCGTTACGCGTTTTTTTGCTTGCATGGAACTTGCTATCGCTCAAGCAATTCCAAGAAACGGTACACCTCTGCCCCATAATATGCCGAAGACAACGAGGTATACCAGTTTCGAGTCTGTGAGTGCGGACTCTTCACGCCGATAAGGTGTTGAATCTGGTCTGTGGGGGCACAGTACGATCACTGAGTATGAAACTCTTTTCAAACCACATTCTTGACGGCGTGTGCGTAAAAGCCACGTGGTTGATCGCGTTGTGCTTTGTGATATCTGCCGGCGCTCCGCAACTGAGTTACGCTCAGTTGATCGATCCGAGCATGGCGACGGGGACCACCAACAGCACGTACCGCAAGAAAGCTGCGGCCCGTATACCCTATAAGCAAATGTCGCCAACTGCGGCAAGGCGGGTGGCTGATGTGGTCAATCACAGCAGCCTATACCGCCAGCTTCCAATCACGACGATCAATTCTGACCCTGACATGTATCTGTTTCTCCTCAGATATCCCGAGACCATCATCGGAACTTGGCAGCTGATGGGCATCTCAGAAATGTCTGCGAAAAGGACTGCACCTTTCCGTTTAGAAGCCTCTGATGGAGCGGGTACGGAAACCCAAGCCGAATTGGTTTACGGGCAGCCGAACCTAAATATCTATTACGCCGAGGGCGAATACGAAGGACCAATGTTGTTTCGTAAGGTCACTGGCAGCTGTGTCATCATGGTGGAGTCAAGTTATCACCGCGGCCCCGACGGGCAAACACAAGTGACAAGCCGGATGAACTTCTTTTTGAAGATAGATAATCTGGCCGCCAGCGTGATTGCGAAAACAATTCACCCGCTCGTAGGGACCACGGCCGATCATAATTTCGTAGAGACTATGAAATTTGCCGAAAAGCTTTCCGAAACCAGTGGTCGAAACGGCCCCGGTGTGCAGCGGATGGCTAACCGCATTGAATGTTTGTCACCGGAAGTACGCAAGAGCTTTCAGGAAATGGCAGGCGTGGTTTGGCAGCGGTCACAAGGTCAGCAGGTCAAGCAAGCCTCTTCCGCAGCGATTCAAACCGGTTACAGCGAACCGTCGCGTGGTAAGTCAAAAACACCGTACCAGACAAGCGAGCAACGCCCTGGACGGCGTTTTTATGGTCAAGTCCAACAGCCGCGAGCAACCTACCGCAATCGAGCCTACCAGCTGGGCGATAAGCCAGTCGCCAACCCGCCTCTCAATTATCCGGGCCCGGTAATGAAACGGACCGGTAACCGCTGAGCCGAGTTTCTTGGACACTGCGACGCTCTGTCGATATGTCGAGTCGGGTTCAGCCTTCGGGCATGGTCTGACGATATCTGCTCCTGTTTCTCCGCTGCTGTCGAAAGCGACATTTTTTAAGCGTGCGGACGATCGTCCCATTAGGAGCTCATGAGCGGGCTGCTAACGCAATCTAAGCAAGCCTTTGGTTTGATCGCATCAAAGCTGCTTTTGAGTCAGCTAGGTTAGCCCTCCCTGCGTTGTCGGAGGCAAGCAAAAATCCTCGCGTGCTTGTCTTTGCAAGTGGGCGTGCTGGAAATATCATCTGGGTTTGCAATTGTCCAACGAGCCAAGCGTAATGTATGAAACTTCTATCGATGGGTTTTCCATTCGACATGCCGTTCCCACGGATGTGCCGCTGATCCTGCAGTTCATACGGGACTTGGCCGAGTACGAAAAGTTGACTCATGAGGTGGTGGTCAACGAGCAAGATTTGCAACGCCATTTGTTCAGCGAGGATGCGAAGGCGGAAGTGCTGATCGCGGAGCAAGATCAATCGCCGGTTGGTTTCGCGCTTTATTTTCATAACTTCTCCACCTTTTTAGGCAGGCCGGGTATCTATTTGGAGGATCTGTTCGTCAGTCCTCAATATCGAGGTCAAGGCTATGGCAAGGCACTGCTAACGTGTTTGGCTTCCATCGCCGTATCACGGAACTGCGGCAGGTTGGAATGGTCAGTGCTCGATTGGAATCAACCAGCGATCGATTTTTATGAAGCTCTGGGAGCGACTACTATGAAGGGATGGCTGGTCAACCGAGTGACAGGTGCTGCTCTCACGCAAATGGCAGAGAAGTTTGAGGTGATTTGATGACAGATTTATCGCGCTATCATGATTTGATGAGTGATCTTTTTGCCGTCGCGAAGGAGGAAGATCCTGAGAGGTTCCGACTCACGGAAGCGCAGGTT
>JAAEPL010000407.1 GCA_024232675.1 Planctomycetaceae bacterium | reverse complement strand
AGGGCGAGTTCAGGATGAACCGAGCCGTTCGTCCAAATTTCCATGGTCAACTTATCGTAATTCGTCTTTTGGCCGACGCGAGTCTCTTCGACGTCGTAACGAACGCGTGTGACGGGACTGTAAACGGCGTCGATAGGAATGATGCCGATTTCGTGATCCCGCGAGCTGTGCTCTGTCGAGGGTACGTAACCGCGACCGTTTTCCACGACCATTTCCATCATGAATTCAACGTCGTCGGTCAACGTCGCCAAAACATGATCCTTGTTAATGACTTCGATTTCGCCACCCGTTTGAATATCCGCACCCGTGATTGGGCCGGCTGTGTTCTTTTCAACCGTGATGACTTTCATCTGTTCCGAAAGGTTCTTCACAACCAACGATTTGACGTTCAACACGATTTCTGTGACGTCTTCGAGGACGCCGGCAATCGAGGAAAACTCGTGGTTGGCACCACGGATCTTAATTTGCGTTACGGCACTGCCTTCCAAGCTGGAAAGCAGGATTCGTCGCAAACTATTACCGATTGTGGTACCGAAACCTCTTTCGAAAGGTTCTGCGTAAAATTTTCCGTAGTTAGCCGTTAGGGATTTGCTTTCGCAATCGACTACGCTTGGTAATTCCAATCCACGCCACCGAATGTGCATTTGATTCTCCGTTCTGGGGGTTTCGCATCAAATATTGGGAGGTACGAGATCTATGTTTTCCGGCCAGGCAAAGATCCGTCGTCAAACCTGTGTCACCAAAAATACTGACCAGGCCAAAACTGGGACTAGACGCGTCGCTTCTTGCGAGGTCGGCATCCGTTGTGAGGTATTGGCGTGCAGTCTTCGATTGTCTTCACGTTCAAACCCGCAGCTTGCAGAGCGGTGATCGCGCTCTCTCGGCCACTGCCGGGGCCTTTGACGCGAACTTCGACATCTCGCATGCCCATCTTGATGGCCTTTTCCGCAGCTTGCTGCGAGGCACATTGACCGGCAAAAGGAGTGCTTTTTCGACTGCCCTTGAAGCCGCACGTTCCCGCACTGGCCCAACATAGAGCGTCACCTTTGGTGTCGGTGATCGTCACGGTGGTATTGTTAAACGAGGCGTTGATATGGGCGACGCCCATCGACACGTTGCGTTTGACTTTTCGTTTCTTGACCTTGGCCACGAGGCTTATATCTCCAGATCAGGTAATTGAAGGATCTTAAATTTTCAAAGGCGCGAACCAGGTGACTACCTGAGGTCCTTGACGCCCTTTTTACCAGCTACCGTCTTCTTCGGACCCTTACGGGTACGAGCGTTGGTCTTGGTTCGCTGACCGCGAACTGGCAAACCTACGCGATGACGGATGCCGCGGTAGCATTTAATCTCCCGCAGTCGATTAATATTTTGTTGTAGTTGACGGCGTAAGGGACCTTCCACGACGTAGTCGCGTTCGAGAATCTTGGCGAGTACACCCAGTTCCTCTCCGTCCAATTCCCGCGCTTTCCGTTCCGGCTCAATACCCGCTTTGTGGCATAAGTCCCGGGCCGTCTGTGGGCCAACACCGTAAAGGTATGTCAGCGAAATGACGGTTTTCTTGTTATCTGGAATGTCCACACCCAGCAAACGTGGCATGTGAGGTCTCCCCATAAAGTAAATAAACTTTTTGCAGCGTTCTCACTGCAAAAATATTGTATTGAAATCACTTGAATCGGGCCGTTTCTGCCGCAGTCCATCTAAGAAGAACTACGTTAACACAACCTGATAAAAGCGCTGCAATGCGCAATTGTCTCGTGTCAGTCAGCGTAAAACGCTCTTAACCCTGACGCTGTTTGTGACGGGGGTTGCTACAGATTACGTACACCCGTCCTTTACGACGGACGACTTTGCAATTTTCGCAGACTCTTTTTACGCTAGCGCGGACTTTCATCGGACGGCTCGATAGCAGATTTGTTGCCAGTTAATTCGTTTTTCGAAGCCAAACAGTATAAGGCCCTAATCCACTTCACGGCAAGTGCCAAACCACCACCATTTCCATGAAAAAAAAAGCGGTTGAGAACTAGAAATCGTGCCTCTTCCCAAGGGGACTTTATCGGATTAAATCCCCTCGATGCCCATTGCCTAATTAGCAATGGTGTCTTTTTTTACTCAAATCGCTAAGTTTCCGATCTTTGTGCGGGTGGGCTGAGTGGGTCGGTTCGGGGTTTTGGGGAGATTTTTTGGGTTTTGATGGATATCTGGCCTTCAGGTGACGATGAAAAACGCTGTCTGCGCGGAGCTTTTGCCAGTCATCGATACTATGAACTTGAAAATCATGCACAAACTGAAAATTGTTATTCTCGCTTTCGCTGTTTTTGGTAGCGGGATGCTAATTGCTCTGCTTTGTTCAAATAAGGCAGATGAGAGCAGTTGGGCCTCTCCGCTCCAAGGTTTAGGTTCCTTGACGGATGCCTTTTCCGCTACTGAAGAGCCAGCGGTATCGCGCGGCGACGATCTAGAGCATTTTCTGGAAGGCTTGATTTTCAACGAATTGCAATATGGAGCAGCGGCTCCCACGCGTCGTACCCAGCAAAAGCCGACACCCAACGCCTGTTTGTCCGGTTTGGAGGGGGGCGATTTGGCGAACGTTTCGGACCAAGAGAGGGCTGCACAGCTGAAGCGTGTCAAAGAACCGATGGCAAGTAACGCATTAAAAGCCACCCCGCCGCCGACGGGGAATTTCAAACCCAAACGCACGCGATCGCTGCCGGCAGCATCTGCGGCGAGAACGAGGCAAGCAGCACACGGTCCGCAAGGTCTGATTGCATCCGAGTGGGCGGCGGAGAACGCATCCAGTGCGGTACGGTCGGTTAATTTTGAAAATTATAATCCTTCTCCGCGGGTCTCCGAGT
>JAAEPL010000406.1 GCA_024232675.1 Planctomycetaceae bacterium | reverse complement strand
CGGACCAATGTTGCGAAATTTGAGTGCGCTAATTTGGCCGGGTTTGAGTTGTAACTCGGCATCCCCAGTCGCAGCATCAGCGTCAACTGCCACGTCGTTTTTTGGCGGTTCTTGGCTAGTTGCGGCTTCTTGACCCAAGACGGCCGTGGGGACGAGAAAAACTAAGCTGAGACAAAGAAGGACGCCTATTTGAATGCGGTTCATCGCAGTATCCTGAGCAACGGTGTAAATTTGAAATTGGGACAGGTCCATTTTGAACATGACAAGAGGGTTTGTCCATTAATTATAAAGGGTGCCGGAAAGACCGGTTTTCTTTCGGTTTTTTCATTCGCTGTTATCTCGCATTTGTAAGATCGAAGCCAAGTTTCGCAACCGATTTAGCACGCCTGAAACCCTCGCCCCTGATTCAGCCGACTTTTCGTCAATTCCTGAATGCTCTTAAAGCGTTACGCTTAGCCACATGATCCGAAACCTAGCCCGCCGATATCGAGACGCCTTTTCCGGGGTGCCACGGAACGTTTGGATCATCGCCTTCATCTTGCTCGTCAGCCGCAGCGGCACGATGGTGCTACCCTTTTTGGCGATTTACTGTCGCCAGGAACTCAATCTGGACCCATCTTCGATCGGGCTTTTGCTGAGTGCCTATGGTGTCGGAAGTGTAGTGGCAGGATTGTTGGGTGGCAAAGTCACGCAACGGCTAGGTTCGATTCCCACTCAAATCATCTCGCTGGCAATGGCAACTCCCGGATATTTGCTAGTCGCTACAGCGACAGAAATCCCCTGGTTAATGGCGGCTCTGTTTTATCTCAGTTTGGGAGTAGAGATGATAAGACCCGCGTGCGCCACAGCAACCATCGAATTTTGCGACGATGCCTCCCAACACACCCGGGCTTTTGCCGTGAATCGCCTGGCCGTGAATCTAGGCATGACCCTGGGACCGGCCATCGGCGGATTCTTAACATTGATTAACTATCAATTGCTATTTTATGCCAACACCGTTTCTACCTTCGGAGCGTTGTTATTGACTTTGTGGTTTTTTGGATGGCACTTTAAAACGAATCCCCGTCCTGATCAGTCCGTTGAAAAGCCAAACAACACCTCCGCTCGATCGCCGTTTCGTGATAAAACTTTTTTGGTCTTTTGCATTCTCAACAGCCTAGCGGCCTGCGTGCTATTTCAATTTTTGGGTGCCTATCCCTTATATTTAAAGGAACAATTCAAGTTCCAGGAATATCAAATAGGCCTGCTTTTCGCGGTGAACACAGTGGTCATTGTGTTGTTTGAAATGGTACTTGTGAGCGCGGTTGCCAAGTTACCGTTATTACGCACCTATGCATGGGGTCAACTCATATCCTGCGTCGGCTTTGGCATTTTGCCCTGGGCTGCGGGGTTGGATTTTTTCGTGACGGCTCTGTACGCCATCTTTTCAATGTTGATCCTGACCCTTGGTGAGATGCTGACCAGTCCATTAGGGCCCGCTTATGCTGCCAGTCGAGCTAACCCTAGCAACCGGGGCAATTACATGGGGGTTTATGCGACTTCTTTTTCTGTCGCCGTCCTGATTGCGCCCCTGGTGGGGATGTGGCTTTATGAGCGCCATCCGGACCTCGTTTGGTACCTCAGCCTGATCGTGGGCGGGTTGGTATTCCTCGGCTTGTCGGTACTTGCCGATCGCGATGGCAATCAATCATCCTCGGATGCGGCCTGACGCCGGTCAACGTGGACGCTCTGTAGAGCCGCCTAAAAAATCTCAAGCAGAATCGCCCTTTTCCGGCATCATAGAATCCAGCTTTTTTAGCGCACCGGTTTGGTGAGCCAGAGGCCCCAAATAGGGTGACTGATTGGTTAACGACCGCATGGTAACGATCAGCGCATTCCAAACCGGGTTGGCGAAAAAATTCGATCTGGCTCGATTGCTGACGTTTTGCAGGAGGGGTTGGAAATTGGATTTCTTGACTGATTGAAGCCGCAGCCCTTTTTGTTTCAGTAAATCCACAGCCCGCCAATGTTCTTTTAACAACGTATCTACATTTGCATTCGGAAACAGTTGGATTAAACAATCTGCCGAAAAGGGTATGGTCCCACCCTCGGCCAAACATCCCGTGGTAAGCAATATCTCATGAGTCCCATTTTCATCCATGAAGTTTAAGACCGATACGAGATCCGTCCCCAATAGATCCTGTTTCGTCACAGGATTGTAAATTGCTGCGAAGCAGGACCCTTGATTGTGCCGCATCGCCAACATCGCGACCGGCGGACGACTATTATTTAGCATTGGATTAGAGATTGTGGCGAAATCTTGGCGTAAGAGTCGGCCTTCGATGCTGAACGCGGATGGGTTCAAAAGACTACCATCGAAAGCGACCATCGTGCATTTCTTTGGAATAGATTGCATCACAATTCTTTGGATGATGACAACCAATAACCAAATGACCACCGTTCCATAAAAGACATACTGCATCGGGATGATCTGAGCGGATCCATAGCCTAATAGCGGGGCTGCAACCGTTACCGCAATTAGTAACAACGTAAATATCCAACCTAACATAGCGCTCCCTTTTCCCTGTGACGTAAGTTATATGTCAAGAAACCGCACGATCTTTCACAAAACTCTTCGGGCATCGCATCTTTAGCCATCGATCGGGCACCTAAAACTGATACTGAAATCGCTCGAGGTCAACTGCGTAGTATTCGGTCGCCCGTTTTCTTGTGCGTTCGTCGAAATACTGTTGGTAGGGCCCTCTTTGGGTAACGTGTCGGGGTTCGGGCGGTGGCTCTGCCAGGCCAATGTGTTGAAATATTTTTTGCGTATCGGATTCGTAGTTTTCAAATCTACCCAAAAAATTGGCCTCCGAAAGCGCGTAATAATCGTGGCTTTGCGGCAGCGTGTGATTCCGCACTCGCCGTTTTCCCGACCGATCCTGATTCCCGTAACCGATCGTTTCATCCATCACGATTTCCAGAAACTCGCCCAGCTCGATACCTGCTTTCAAATCTTTGGGAACCTTCCAACCCGTGTCCGCAATTCCCTGTGTGAACATTTTCCAAGCGGAAACCAGGCGGTCGTAGGGATTGCGGACGAAAGCAAATGCATAATGCTGTTTCCAGTCCGTGGGTAACGCCCCCGTTACCGGACCTTCATGGTCCAGTGCCAATAAAACATGCCGCAAGGCCTG
>JAAEPL010000405.1 GCA_024232675.1 Planctomycetaceae bacterium | reverse complement strand
GCGAATTCAATTTGCGGGCCATCTCGGGCAACGATTCTGACTGGCAAGCACAGCCACAAGAATGGGTTCATGCGAAATGGAAACACGTTCGACCCCAAACAATGGACGGTCGCGAAATCACTTCAGAAAGGCGGTTACGAAACCGCAGTGATCGGAAAATGGCACCTCAAAACAAATCCGGTTGGGTTCGATCACTGGGAAGTTTTCCCGGGGCAAGGAAGTTACTACAACCCAGTGTTCATTCAGATGGACGGCAGTAAACAACGCTTCGAGGGTTACGCCACCGACCTTACCACGAAGAAAGCCATCAACTGGCTTGACGGACGGGACAAGTCAAAACCGTTTTTTTTGATGTGCCAACATAAAGCTCCTCATCGCACTTTTGCCCCAGCATTACGGCATCTGGGATCATTCGATGATATAGAGATCCCTGAACCGGCAACACTGTTCGACAATTACTACAACCGGCACTCGTCGCTTGCGTCGAACGAAATGGAAATCGATCGCCATTTTGACTGGGCTTACGATGCAAAGATCAGAAAAGACGAACGTGGCGACGTCAAGCTTCCCAAACCGGATCGGTATGGAACACCGGAATACAACCGTATGTCACCCGCTCAAAAAAAGGAGTGGGATGCTTATTTCTCACCGCTCAACCAACAGTTTTTAAAAGACTATGCATCAGGCAGTCTGAGTGACGAGGATATCGTTCGCTGGAAATACCGACGGTACATGCGGAATTACCTCAGCACAGTCAAAGCTGTAGATGAAAGCGTCGGGCAGATGCTTGATTACCTCGATGCCAATGGCTTGGCCGAAAATACTATCGTGATCTATTCCTC
>JAAEPL010000404.1 GCA_024232675.1 Planctomycetaceae bacterium | reverse complement strand
CGATCTATCATTCCTTAAAAGCACCAAACTCCGATACGCAAACTTCGCGTACCGGGATACTGCATCATTCGACAGAGATTCGCGAAATCGATCTTGAGACCTGCACCGAAACTCGTGTGATTACACCCCCTGAATCAATCGTTTTTATTGGCCCCCCTAAATTTCAACGGAACCGATCCATTTTGATTTTCGGTGCGGATTGCCGTTTGCGTAAAACGAAACAACCTCCCGTAAAATTTATCCTTAGGGTCCCGCCGGGTGCGGAACATGCAGAAATCGTTTGTGAGATTCCGGAAGCAATTTCGCCGATCGTATCGTCCGAGAAATCGATCGTCGCGGACCAAGCCCACATTTATTTCTTGGGACGGCTTCCCCTTTCACTTAGGAATTTCGAGCGGCGTGCAACCAAACAAGGAAACTTGGCCCTTTACCGATTCCCCCTAAATAAAACCGCATCTCGGCATTAGGCGTGCAGCATCGATAAATTTCTTGGGCAATCCCCACGTTTTCGCTTAATTCCACGAAGGTGAGATTTTTGACATCGCAAGGCGTATCTAGTCCGATTGCGTTGTTTTAAGCACCTTTGCCGCCACTTGCACTCTACTTGAAATGTAAGCTGACACTCAAAGGAATGAGCCCGAAAAGTTAGGTAGCGTTGACCACCTTTTCCGCCGTATTTACGATATGAGCATCAAGCATCCATGTCAGGAAGATTGGTATGCGGGCAAGTACCACCAAAAACTTGCCTTCCCACCTCATACACGGAGTTAATACCATGAAGTGCACCGGTAATCACCTCAGCCGCCGCAGCCTGTTAACGATCGGCGCGATCGGTGGAATTGGCCTTACACTCACAGATTTTTTTCGCCTTCAAAAGCTTCAGGCAGCGGCGAAACCGGGAACTACGACCCCGCAGGCCAAGTCCGTTATTTTCATTTACTTGCCAGGCGGCATGGCCCAGCAAGAGACGTTTGACCCCAAACCTTATGCGCCGCTGGAATACCGCGGCCCTCTCAACAGCATCGAAACAAAAATCGCTGGTGTCCGTTTAGGTCAATACCTTCCCAAAACAGCTCAGGTCATGGACAAAATCACGCTAGTGAGATCGATGACCCATGGTGAGGCTGCTCACGAACGCGGCACTCACAACATGTTTACGGGATATCGCCCGAGTCCTGCTCTGCAATTTCCCAGCATTGGCAGTGTCATTTCTCACGAATTCGGCCCCCGAAACAACCTACCTCCCTACGTCTGCATCCCCAACCAACCCAATACCTATGCCGGCCCCGGCTACTTGAACGATTCATTCGCCGGCTTCAGCATCGGAGACGATCCGGCGCGAAACGGATTTCGTGTTCGAGACTTAAGAATTCCCGATGGTCTTGACGAAAACCGTTTTGCCAAACGCCGCAAATTGCTGGATCAAGTCAATCAACATTTTCGGCAACGCGAAAGTGATCCTTCTTTGGAGGCGGTCGATACGTTCTACGAACGAGCTTACAGCTTAGTGAGTTCACCAGCGGCGCGTGAGGCATTCGATATCGAAAAAGAAGAGCCGGCAATGCGTGACGCGTATGGACGTAACACGGCTGGAGCGAGAATGTTGCTTTCACGTCGCTTGGTCGAAGCCGGTGTCCGCTTCGTCACCATGACTTACGGTGGGTGGGATATGCATGACAATATCCACCAAGGCATGCAGCGCACCTTACCACCGTTTGACCAAGGTTATGCCCAATTGATTAATGATCTTGATCAACGCGGTTTGCTGGACTCCACCCTAGTCTGTGTCGCGACAGAATTTGGCCGGACCCCCAAAATCAACGGGACGGGCGGACGCGATCACTGGCCTAAGGTTTTCAGTATTGCCATGGCCGGCGGCGGAATGAAACGCGGCAACGTCTACGGAAAATCCAACGCAACGGCTAGCGAGCCAGAAGATGATCCGCTGACGGTTGAAGACTGGGCCACCACGATGTACCACTGCTTGGGTATCGAGGCTGGCAAAGAGTTGATGGCTCCGGGCAATCGCCCGATAGAAATCGTCAACGGCGGAAAAGTCATCACCGATCTATTGATCTAAAAGTTCCCCTGCGTTCTTTTTGGCCCCACAGAACCATTCAGGCTGAGGCAACCAAAGAAATGTCTGCAACCAACCATCACTTAGTGAATCCATGCGGATTACCCGGCATGAAAAAGTCCGTTTACTTCACGGGCTTTATGCTGCTCCTGCTGTTGGGTAACGTGAACCTAGCCGTCGCATCCTCGCCTCAATTAAGCATCATCATGCCACGGGGAATTCAGCGAGGCCAAGAACATGTCCTCACCTTTTCCGGTGCGCGATTGCAGGAGACTCAAGAAGTCTTCTTTTATTCCGAAGGCGTGACGGTAAAAAACATCGAGCAAGTTGACGACAAAAACGTCAAAGTCACCGTATCGGTCGCCCCCCAATGTCGGTTGGGGGAACATGTGGCTCAATTGAGGACGACATCGGGCATTTCCGATTACCGCACCTTCTTCGTCGGTGCTCTACCATCTGTAGCGGAGGCAGAACCAAACAACGAGTTCGAGAAACCACAAGTCATTGAACACAATGTGACAGTCACCGGAACGATCACCTCCGAGGATGTGGATCACTTTCAAATCAAAGCCTCCGCGGGCCAACGCATCTCTATCGAGGTCGAGGGGATACGGCTTGGCAATCAGTTGGTCGATCCTTTTTTGGCGGTTTTGGACGAAAAACGATTCGAGGTCTTTGCCACCGATGACACACCTCTGCTGAAACAAGACTGTTTCATTTCTTTTGTAGCGGAGACGGATGCCGTTTATACGATCCTCTTGAGAGACTCTGCTTACGGTGGAAATGGAAACTGTCACTATCGAATGCACGTCGGACAATTCCCCAGGCCCAAGATTGCTTTCCCAGCAGGCGCACCCAGCGGCAAAGAAACAGAAATCCAACTCTTAGGAGATCCGACCGGGCCGTTAACTCATGCCGTCACCGTGCAGGAATCCGAAGATTTCCGAAATGGTTTGTTTTACGAAGACGAACACGGCGTCACTCCTTCACCCGTTAAGTTTCGCGTTAGCGAACTCAGTAACGTGCTTGAAGCGGAACCCAATTCAGGATTTGACAACAGTACTGTGGGCTCTTTTCCGGCTGCACTAAACGGAATCTTGCAGGAAAATGGCGATCGCGACTGGTTTCAATTCGAAGGTAAAAAAGGGCAAGTAATTAATATACGGGCGTACGCCCAACAAATTGGCTCACCCTTAGATATCGTGGTGAATATTTATGGCCCCGATAAAAAGCATATTCAAGGCAACGATGACGCTCGAGGTGCGGATTCCTTCTTCCGGTTTACCGTACCGGCAGATGGCATCTATTATTTGCGTATTCGTGACCTTTTGGAGCGGGGCGGGGCAGATTTTGTTTATCGCTTAGAACTGACGACCCCCTCACCGTCTTTGTATTTGACGATCCCGCGAGTTTCTCGTTATTCGCAGTATCGCCAAAGCATCTTTATTCCCAAAGGCAACCGCTTCGGCACTTTGATCAACGCTCTGCGTGGTAATTTCGCCGGTGAGTTGAAATTATTGCAGGACAATCTGCCGCCTGGAATTACCATGCACGCCATGCCAATGGCCGCCAACCTAAATGCCATGCCCGTAGTCTTTGAAGCAGCAGAGGATGCTGAAATCAGTGGAGCACTGGTAAATTTGTTGGGTCAGCATGTCGACGAAGCGAAACAAATCGAAGGGTCCTACAACAACATCGGACATATGGTAGGAGGCCCGCCAAACAATACCCAATACGTCGGCTGTCGGGTTAATCGGTTACCCATGGCAGTCATTAAGCCTTTGCCCTTCCGTATCGAAATTGTTCAGCCCAAGGGACCGCTGGTTCGCGAGGGCAGTAAATCGATCAAGGTAATCGCGCATCGTGACGAGGGATTCACTGCCCCCATTACTCTGCAGTTTCCGTTTCGTCCGCCAGGGGTTGGCACGCGTGGCTCAATCAAAATTGAGGAAGGAAAAACGGAAGCTCTTTATCCATTGAACGCGAATGCCAACGCTCAAATTCGTGAGTGGCCGATTTATGTTTTAGCGGAAAGTAACGTCGGCGGTTCGGCTTGGGCCTCATCCCAGCTCGCCACACTTAATGTGACAGAGCGGTACGTGACGTTCGAAATATCTCGCGCGGCATGTGAACAGGGGCAAAACACCCAATTCATTTGCAAGATCAATCACCTCACTCCTTTCGAAGGTAAAGCAACGGCAGAGCTGGTGGGCTTACCCCCGCACGCGGTGGCTCCCAAATTGGAGTTTGACAAGACCACGGAACAGCTTGTTTTCGATGTTCAAACAAAAGCGGAGACGCCAGCCGGCAAGCACACCGGCGTATTTTGCCGAGTGCGGATTCCCATCGAAGAAGAGGTGATTGTTGCGACCGCCGGTAAATCGGACCTGCAGATCGATCGCCCCCTACCTAAAAAGCAAGTAGCCGCCAAACCGGCGCCACCCAAACCGGTGAAAACGACAGAAAAACCTCTATCGCGTTTGGAAAAATTGCGACAGGCCGCTCGAGATCAGAAAGGAAGCCAATGAGCCCCCCTATCTCCCACTCCGCCATGATCAGCCTGCTGATCTCATTCGTCCTAGGAATCGCATCCACCGCATTCCTGACGGAAAACGACTCGCCCAGCAAGCCGGCTAAACGCGATCTCGCACAAGCCACGGCCCTCAAGGTGTACCCGGAAGCGGTGAACATCACCCATGCACGCGACCAACAAAGCTTGGTCGTTCAGGCGTTGATGCCCAATGGAACCACCGTCGATGTCACCGAACAAGTAAGTTGGAAGATCGGAAACGAAAAGGCCGCTCGCCTCGAAAATCAACGCCTCTTGCCCGTGGCAGATGGTGTTACCGAACTCACCGTTTCCCTAGGTGATCTGAAAGCACAGGTTCCGGTGTCCGTGACCAATTCCGCGACACGTCATCCCATCAGTTTTGAATTAGATGTGATGCCGGTCTTCATGAAGGCCGGTTGCAATTCCGGTGGTTGCCATGGTGCCGCGCGAGGCAAAGATGGATTCCGTCTATCGCTATATGGCTTTGATCCCAAAGGGGACTACCACCGACTGACGCGAGAAATGGCAGGGCGGCGGATTGACTTATCGCTCCCGGAAAACTGCTTGTTAATTGAAAAAGCGGCCGGAGAGGTCTCTCATACAGGGGGCCAGTTAATCAAGAAAGACGATGTTTACTACCGCACACTTGTGGAGTGGTTAAACGACGGAGCCCCCACTGATGCTGCGGCTGTACCCAAGGTCGAAAAGATCGAGGTCTATCCGCCATCCGCAATTTT
>JAAEPL010000403.1 GCA_024232675.1 Planctomycetaceae bacterium | reverse complement strand
CTCTTCCCACATCTTCAAGCAACGATCGGTCTGGACGCCAATTTCCAATACTCTCTCTACCTGCAAACGTATGTCCCGAAAATGCTTCCAGTAATAAATCAGGTAGTTGTGGTGCCGTTTAGTAGGTTGGTATTTCGCGCCGAGTTCTGCCAACAAATTGTCATGGTCAATCTGAAAAGGGTAGGGACTAGGCTCCGTGCCTGTATTGGAGTCCGGAAAATCAAACTCAACTGGTGCAGATTTCTCCGCAGGCGTTACCTCACTCCGAAATAGTTTCGAAAAAGATCGGCGTTTACCCTTTAAAGCATTACTCATTTCTGACTCATTGACTTGCTGTAGAATTGAATCCCAACACTGCTGAACAATGCGGTGAGTCTAAGCTGTCTGACGATCAACTCAAACAGCATCCAACCGTTCGTATTTGCTAGCGGGCAAGTGGAATGAGTTCTGTCGACAGTAACTACCCAGCCAAAAGGCCAGAACTAGTTGAGATCGACGAAGCAGCGTCCCTGCAGAAACTGGTGAAGACCTTAGTTCGCCGGTAGTGTCGGGTCGGTTGTCACCAACAACCCCTCCGCTTTCATTCGCTCCACGATGGGAATAAGTTTCCACATATCCGCGTTGATCAAATCAGAAATTTCCAGCAGCGTTCGCCGGCCGTCACAGTAGGTCAACAAGTTCATCATATCGGCCACCAGTCCCTTGGTCTCTTTCGTACTGGTGTTCGGGTACAGTCCGCGTTTGCCGAGTTGAGGTTCACCGCAAACAGTAATTTTCAAACGTTGATTATTTTCCAAACACCGCAACGCTTTTTGGTAAACATCGAAGGCGCCCTGCAGGCCAGCGGGCGAAATGAGCTGTAAATCGTCTGCAGACGTGTGGTACTCAGGGTACTCAGCGTACTTAGTACGCATTATCGAGCAGACCGGCAGATCGACTCCGGGACTGCAATACTGCCTTTCATCGCTTCCGCGATCCAGAAACGAATAACTGCGAAAATCTGGTTGAGAACGCCGCAGCACATGTGTCGCAACTTGATCAGCCAACGAATTACCCGCCCGCGAAGGCAAGTAAGAATAAGCTCGGTTGTCCCCAACGCAGGTCACCACAAACCCTGCAACAATGTTCTGCTGCATCGCTTGCAAGTGCCTACTCAGGTAGACGATAGAGCCAATCGTTTCAGGAACAAAAACAATTCGATAAGTCAGATTTCGCTCAGTCTGTGATTTCAGCCAACGTGCCAAACACGTCGTAACAGCAGGCCCCGACAATTCATTATTGGCCATCGAAGGATGACAAATATAGGTGGACAAAAAAACTTCCTTGTCCGTTTTCCCAGGCAGGATCAATTCGCCGTAATTTAGGACACCTGATTCTAATTGACTGTCAATCACGACGCGGTAGCGTCCATCTGGTAGTGATTTCCGTTGATTATCCGACAGGCAAAATCCCCAACGTGGAGTGTAGTATGACGTAACGTAGGGAATGACATCCGGCTGTTCCGGCAGCGAATACAAGTGTTGTTGCAGCTCCTCTAACTCCATCTCTTGATCAACAGGTAGAGAATACCCGAGAACGTGCAAATTCGATTTCTTGAAATCGACAATCTTTTTTCCTGTGGGATCTAGAATGTAGGCGTCTCTGATGTTCCACTCGGGGGGAACGGTCCAATCGAAACATTGCGTTCCAGAAGGAACGCTACGAACCTGCAGGTCTGGTATATGACCGCGAAGGATCTCCAGAGATTCCCGGACACCTGCCCCTGTAAGACTGCGGCAAATTGGAAACAAGGTTTGGCAAAGTTCGTAGGCCCACTGGCCAACACTTGCCTCCGCAGTCCCAACCTTCGGTTCTTTTGCCAAGGTAAACATATCAAACGGCTTCTTTCCAAATCAGTGGGTGATTTACGCAGCCTGCGAAGTGGCACTTCTGGTAGATGGTTTATAAATCGATTCGAAATCAGAAACCTGGAATCTTCGCCCCAACTCTCGGTATTTTTTTTCCAATGCAGGACGACAGGATACTTTGAGCAAATAGAAGGGATCTTGTCTTATTTTCGCTTGCCAATACTCATTCATCTCTCGAGCATTCGCCACAATGATGGTCGGATCACTGTT
>JAAEPL010000402.1 GCA_024232675.1 Planctomycetaceae bacterium | reverse complement strand
TTTCCCATCTTGCACGAACTTGACGAAGCGGGCATGCCGACCGGAGCGGTCCGCGCCGTCCCTGAATCTCACCTGCCCGTCGACCTCCCACACATCGAAGATTACAAACCGCACGGCAAGCCCGAGCCTCCACTGGGTAAAGCCGATGATCAATGGCTGTACCCGGTGATCGACGGTGTCAAATACCGCCGCGAAATTAACACCATGCCACAATGGGCTGGTTCCTGTTGGTATTATCTGCGGTTTATCGACCCGCAAAACAATGAGTCCTTCATCGATAAAGCTAAGGAAAAAGCCTGGATGCCGGTCGACCTGTATGTGGGAGGCGCGGAGCACGCTGTGTTGCACCTTTTGTACGCACGTTTTTGGCACAAGGTGCTGTTCGACCGCGGCCACGTCAGTCATCCCGAACCGTTCGCCAAACTGGTCAACCAAGGCATGATTTTAGGGGAGATGGAATTCACCCTGCCCAACGGCGAAAAAGTAGCCGCGGATGACGTCGAAAAGAAAGGCGACGCTTTTGTCTTAAAAGACAACCCCAAGGTGAAAGTCGACAGCCGAGCTCACAAAATGTCCAAGAGCCGTGGCAATGTTATCAACCCCGATGACATCGTTCAAAATTACGGCGCGGATGCGTTGCGTTTATACGAGATGTTCATGGGTCCCCTAGAGCAATCCAAACCCTGGAGCATGCAAGGTGTAAGCGGCGTGAAAGGTTTTCTGGACCGCGCGTGGAGGATGATAATTGACCAACATGCCGAAGAAATCTGTCTGCACCCAGGGGTTTCCCAAGAAACACCCTCCAAAGAAGCTAACAAGGTTTTGCATAAGACCATCAAAGCGGTAACCGAAGACCTTGAGAAAATGAGCTTCAACACCGCTATTTCACGCATGATGGAATGCGTGAATTATTTTACCAAACAGGACGCTCGCCCTCAGACACTGATGGAATCGTTCGTGCTTTTATTGGCTCCTTTCGCGCCCCATATCAGCGAAGAATTGTGGCACGCCCTGGGCCACCCGAACTCCCTCGCCTACGAACCTTGGCCAGCGTTCGACGAAGCACTTACCGTCGATGAACAAATCGAAATCCCAGTTCAAATCAACGGCAAGGTAAAAGTGAAAATTCAGGTCCCTCGTGATACCAGCAAAGATGCGCTGGAAACGCTGGCTCGTGACGACCAACGCGTTGAAAAACTGATTGGCTCAGCAGCCGTAATGAAAGTCATTGTTGTACCCGGTCGCTTGGTCAATTTTGTGATCAAGGCCTAGAAATCACTGCCTGGCAAAGGGTGAATTCAGACACTCTCGCCAGTGCAGTTTCCTCGGTTGGGAGAAGGGCAGCAAACTGACTTTCGCCCCATTTGAAACGTCTGGGTCAAATTAGGTCGGATATGCAAGACTCCTCGGATCGTACACGCTTTCGCCAAAGGCTGTTGGCTTGGTTTGATAAACATCAAAGAGATTTACCCTGGCGAAAGAATCGCACGCGTTACCGAATCTGGGTCAGCGAGATCATGCTGCAGCAGACCCAAGTCGTTACGGTCATCGATTATTTCCAACGCTTCATCAAGCGTTTTCCAACGGTCAAATCACTGGCAGCTGCGGAAGAATCTGAAGTTCTAAAATTCTGGGAAGGTCTTGGGTATTATCGCCGAGCCCGCCAAATGCATGCCGCCGCGATCCAGATCGTCAAGCAACACAACGGTCGTTTTCCCGACAACTTCGATGAGGTGCTCGCCCTCCCGGGTATTGGGCGTTACAGCGCTGGTGCGATTTTGTCGATTGCCGATGATCAACCTCTACCGATTCTCGAAGGAAATACCGTGCGCGTTTACGCGCGGCTCATGAATTTCCAAGAGGATGTCACGAAGTCGGCCAGTCAAAAATCGCTGTGGGCTTTTGCAGACACCTTGGTCACTCGAAAACGACCGGGAGATTTGAATCAGGCGCTGATGGAATTGGGCAGTGAGATTTGCAACAAGAACACTCCGCAATGCATGAAATGTCCGGTGGCATCCTTTTGTCTTTCCCTGCAGCGTGGTGATCCCCGGCAACTTCCCAACAAAGGGACCAAGCGAGTGCGTTACGAAGCGTTACACCAAATTGCGATCGTCATCCAACGTCGCAAGCGATATGCGATTCGCTTATGTGGCCCAGACGAACACTGGACGGGATTGTGGGATTTCCCTCGCTTCACCGCCCACACCGGCGATATTGCCGATAAGTTGAAACAGGTGACTCAAGAAACCAAGCAAAGAACGGGCCTATCGGTGCAACTGGGAAAGCCCTTCCTGAACCTCAAACACGCCGTCACACGCTACCGTATTGAACTGGATTGTTACCACGCGGTTTCGGTAGAGGGGCGTTTGCGGGCTCAGCAGGATTTGCGTTGGGCCTCACTTGACGAATTGCAAGAACTTGCAATGAGCGTCACCGGACGCAAGATCGTACGTCATTTAATGAAAGCATGATCGCTTCGCCGACCCGGACAGTAAAAAGACAACACGTGCGGCGCTCGTCAGCAGCTTTCCAAAACTTCTTATCCGTCAGAAGCACGACGTCTCGTTAACGATTTTCAACTT
>JAAEPL010000401.1 GCA_024232675.1 Planctomycetaceae bacterium | reverse complement strand
TCAGTCACTTCAGAGGCTGTTAATTTTATTTATAAGATCGGAAATTGGTAAGGGTCCACTAATTTGGCAGGTAAAGCGTTGGTGAAGACCCTGTCGCCGCGTCCGTAAACGCCTGTCACCCTCCCTATCAAGAAGGGGAACGGTTAACATTAACCCGTGATTTTAGTCATCACAGAGCCTTTAGAATAATCACGAGCTGAGTTAGGCGTTCGTATTCCAACCGGGAGTTACTATTTTGAACCCAAGGTACCGCGTCGGCGCTGATATTGGTGGCACCTTCACCGATCTGCTTGTTCTTGATGACGCGTCAGGTCGATTCGCCATTGGCAAAGTATTGACGACTCCTGACGATCCCTCCCAAGCGGTTGAGGAAGTGCTTTGCGAAACTCTTGAAAGGTTTCAAATCTCGGCTGGCGACGTCCAACACTTGATCCATGGCACCACTTTAGTGACCAATGCAATGATCGAACGAAAGGGGGCTCCCACAGCACTCTTAGCGACTGCAGGTTTCCGGGACTCTATCGAAATCGCCCGAGAAACGCGATACGACCTCTACGACTTGATGATCGAAAATCCTCGCCCCTTGGTGCCACGTCATCTGAGATTTGATACTCCCCAAAGGACCTTGGCCGATGGAAGCGAACGCACTCCGTTGGATACGCAATTCGTAAAACAGTTAGCTCGTGAATTGTTTGAAAATGGTATCGAGGCGATGGCGGTTTGTTTTCTCCACAGCTTTACTAACCCAGCAGCAGAACGAGCAGCTCGTGCCGCCATTGCAGAAGCTGTTCCGTCTATGCGTGTTTCTTTGTCCAGCGATGTTGTTTGCGAGATTCGAGAATATGAACGAGCCTCCACCACCGTTGCCAATGTTTACGTACAGGATTTAGTCGAGAAATACATACGCAAATTAGAGTCAAGATTGAACGCTTTAAACTTTACCGGAAACTTCTACCTAATGTTATCCAGTGGCGGAATTGCCACGACGGATACCACGCTTCGTTTTCCAGTGCGGCTACTGGAATCGGGACCAGCAGCGGGAGCATTAGCAGCTGCAAGCTATGGGAAAGCCGCGGCGATTAACGATCTGATCTCATTTGATATGGGCGGAACGACTGCCAAAATCTGCGTCATCGATGAAGGAAAACCTTTACTGACCAACGAATTCGAAGTCGATCGCGTTTATCGCTTCAAAAAAGGCTCCGGTTTACCCATCCGCCTGCCGGTTATCGAACTGATCGAAATTGGCACCGGTGGCGGTTCGATCGCACGAGTCGATTCGCTGGGGTTGCTGAAGGTTGGTCCTGATTCCGCCAGCGCCGATCCAGGACCGGCTTGCTATGGCCGAGGTGGCCAGAACCCCACCGTGACCGATGCCAATCTATTGCTCGGATATTTGGATCCGAATTTTTTTCTCGGTGGGCGGATGCCGCTCTATCCGGAACATAGCCGCTCCGTCATTTCGGAAAAGATCGCTCACCCCTTAGGTATTTCAGTGGAAGAAGCCGCTTGGGGCATTTATCAAATCGCCAATGAAAACATGGCCAACGCCGCACGGGTGCACGCACTAGAACGGGGTAAAGATCCAAGACGATTTCCGATGTTTGCCTTTGGTGGAGCAGGCCCAGTGCATGCCTTCCAAATTGCATCTTCATTGGGTTCTCCGCATCTTGTCGTGCCTCTTGGAGCGGGAGTAATGAGCACGGTCGGATTTTTGACTGCCCCGCTGTCTTTTGATTTTGTGCGTTCCTGGCCCGTCCCCCTTGAGCATGTCGATTGGGAACATGCCCAGCACTTAATCAGGCAAATGGAAAAGGAAGGTACCAGCCTGCTCGCCAATTCCGGAGTTGCTGCCGCAGACATGTTGCATCGAAGGCATGTCGACATGCGATTTGTTGGACAAGGACATGAGATTTCGGTTCCTCTACCCGACGGAGTGTTAACTTCCCTTTCCGCAGAGGAACTGAGCCAAGCATTCAAACGCGTATACGAACAGCTTTATGAACGCTCCGGTCCTCCTGTCCCTATCGAAATTATTAACTGGCGAGTCGTTTCCTCCGGCCCCAATCCACAGGTTCAACTGCGCACTTCAAATATCACCGAATCTGAAGGCAAACCCGTTAAAGGAAGTCGGAAAGTCTGGCTCCCTGAATCCCATGACTTTCAAACGGTTCCGGTTTATGACCGTTACCGCATGAATCCTGGTTTTAAGTTTTCAGGTCCCGCGGTGATCGAAGAACGCGAATCCACTGTTATTATCAGCGGCGCCAGCGATTGCCATATTGATGAACAATACAATTTGCGCATTCAATTGGAGGGTCCTCATGTCCCTTAACCCAATCCAATTAGAGATCCTCTGGAATCGTATTTTATCCGTCGCGAATGAACAGCAAACGGCGTTAGTGCGGACGGCGTTTAGCACGATCGTGCGGGAATCGTTGGACCTGGCGTGCGGTGTTTTCGATACGCGTGGACAAATGATCGCCCAGTCACTGACCGGCACGCCTGGACATATTAATCCGATGGCAACAGGTGCCATCCATTTGTTGAAAGCCTATCCAGCCGACTCGTTGGAACCGGGTGACGTTCTGGTAACCAATGATCCTTGGAAAACCGCTGGCCAAGTCAATGATCTGACCGTTCTCACGCCCGTTTTTCGGGGAACGCAAATCGTCGCCTACTTATCCAACTGTTGTCATTCACCGGATATCGGTGGGCGAATCCTGTCTGCGGAAGCTCACGAAGTATTTGAAGAGGGGTTGCAGATTCCGATCACGAAACTTTTCCGTGGTGGGCAACCCAATGACGAGCTTTTTCGAATTATCCGCGCAAATGTCCGTACACCCGATGAAACCGTCGGAGACCTTTACGCTCAAACCTCCAGTAACGCGGTTGCCGCACGAAGTCTTTTGGAGTTAATGGATGAATTCGAATTAGAAACAATTGATCCACTGGCCGACGAAATCATTGCGCGTTCCGAAGCGGCAATGCGTGCTGGGATTCGCTCCTTACCCAACGGTGTTTACAAACATGAAACCTGGAGTGACGGTTTTGAAGCTCCGCTAGGCATCAGGGTGGCCGTTACTGTAAATGACGAAGATATCCACATCGACTTTGCAGGCTCGTCACCCCAAAGCCAGCGCGGTATCAACGTTGTGCTTAACTACACACAGGGCTATGCATCGTTTGCGATGAAAGCCGCGATCAGCCCAGAAGTTCCGCACAATGCAGGATCGTTTCGCCCTGTCAAAGTAACCGCACCGGAAGGCTCGATTCTTAATTGCCGCCGGCCCGCCGCGGTAGCCTCTCGGCACCTTGTCGGCCATTTCATTCCCAGTGCGATTTTCGGTGCACTCGTTGACGTGATCCCAGACCGCGTGCTTGCGGGTGGGGCCGATCCCATCTGGATGAGTATCTGGCGAGCGCGTTGGCCCGACTCAAAACGCTCGAGTAATTTTACATTGTTTCAACTAGGTGGTACCGGCGCTCGACATGGTAAAGATGGATTGAATGCAACGGGCTTTCCCAGTGGGGTGGGGGGGGTGCCTACTGAGATCTTTGAGTTGCAAACGCCCTTGGTTCAGGAACACCGATGCTTGCATCCAAATTCCGGCGGTCCCGGACGTTTTCGAGGCGGGCTCGGTCAAGAAATTTTTGTGACTGCGACGAGCGATGATCGTTGGAGTGTGTCAGGTATGGTCGACCGGACCCAATTTCCCGCCGCTGGATTACAAGGCGGCAAGCCAGGCTCAACGGGTACTTTGGAAGTCAACACAGAGTCAGCCATCCCTAAAACCATACTGTGGCTGGAACCGCAAGACACCATTAAAATGAGTCCACCGGGTGGCGGAGGATTCGGCCCGCCCTGGGAGCGAGATCCTCAACATGTTTTATTGGATGTCATCGCGGGCTACGTCACCATCGAGGCTGCCAAATCCGAATACGGTGTCATCATTGCCTGCTCAGCCAAACACGACCAATTGGTTCGCATGCCGAGTTGCTACCATTTGGACATGGCAGCCACACAGCAATTCCGGGAATCTGCCCAGTCCCGGGAATGCGACTGAGTTGGCTTTTTTATGTTACTTGTTGGCCCTTGATCGACGAGTAATATTATTTCCGTTTGAAACCAGCTCCTAACACGTACACTCCCTAGTGCCGATAGACATGATGATGAATGATCCCAGCGAACAACGTCTGCAATTTTTATTGCTCCAAATTAGAGATCCTGACGATCCTATTCGGGAGCATGAAATTCGCTGTTTCGCAAACGCACTAGAATGCCCTGAGACAGACATCTTGGTTCATGACCTCATTCACGAGGCACCCAACACCACGCAATTCCGGGAGGTCGATGCCGTGTTAATCGGTGGCAGTGGGAAATATTCGGTGGCCAGTGGAGGCCCCTGGTTACCGGCCGCCTTGGAAGCATTCCAGTTTCTTTACGATGAGACGATCCCCACCTTCGCATCTTGTTGGGGATTTCAGGCATTTGCGAGAGCTCTAGGGGGGCGTGTTGTCACCGACTTGAAGCGGGCCGAATTAGGTACCCTCTCACTCACGTTAACTCAGGAGGGAATGTCTGACCCACTCTTCCGCGAACTAGGCTCGCCTTTTTGGGGCCAACTGGGGCATCAGGATATCGTCGACGAACTACCCGATACGGCAATACGATTAGCCTCGTCCGAGCGTGTTGAAAACGAGGCATTCACCTTTGCCAACAAACCTATTTACGCCACACAATTCCACCCGGAAATGACCCGCGAAGATCTGCTGCGGAGGATGGAAGTCTACCCGGAGTACTTAACCAAAATCACCGGAATGTCGGTAGAAGAATTCCGAGTCCACTGTCACGCTTCCCCGCAAACTACGCATTTATTGCGACGCTTTGCCCAAATGGTAGCGGAACAACGATTTTAAGAATACCGAATAGACAGGGCTGCAACACGCGAAAAGAGCTGCGTGGGCCTAGCCTGCTTCTCCGAAATCGCAACTCATTAACAGACCGCAGACGCGTTTCGGCACCGATACTCTATTTTTTTAACGCACTGGTTTTGACATTATCTGGAGAGTGTGTTTTATTTGGGGCTCGTGGATATTACTTTTTTTAGGTGCCGCATGTATTTTCGTCGCAAATGGCAAGTAATTTTGTGCGGTACGCTGCTGG
Organism: Planctomycetaceae bacterium; assembly: GCA_024232675.1. GTDB lineage: Bacteria > Planctomycetota > Planctomycetia > Pirellulales > Pirellulaceae > CAJQPP01. The sequence continues at coordinate 229 of JAAEPL010000401.1, read as the reverse complement.
CATTGGCATGCGGAACGAGCAGCGCAGCTCGCGGCGATATCGTCTCCGTCCTGTTCACCGGATTCAATCCCAGCGATCCGAGCGGAATGGATTTTTTCAAGGAAAGCCTAGACAGTAATTTCAGTTCTGATTTCCCAACTTTCGACCACACCAGCCGAGTCTTCCGGTATAGCGAACGCAGCGAGGCTTTTGATTTCATCAATAGCCAAAGTCAGATCGATCATCTTTT
>JAAEPL010000400.1 GCA_024232675.1 Planctomycetaceae bacterium | reverse complement strand
GTCATCCAGACGGCGCCGTCGGTGGTGCCTACATAGATGACTCCGGCCGTGACAGGTGATTCGGAGATCGCACTGCCAGCCCCTTTATCGGTGTTAGTGATTTCCGGGGATATTGCTTTGACCCCGTTCCCTTTATCAAAGGAGCGAAATACATAATTCCCGGCGCTATAGTGCATCTTGGAATTATGCGGGGAAAGAATGAATGGCGTTTTCCAATTGAATCGATAACGCGTACCCCGGGGTGCGCGAGGTCGAATGAAGCCACGATCACCGGTTCTCAAGTTATTGCGGCCCATCGCGCCGTTCTGACTCTCGAAATAGATTTGATCTTTATCGTTAGGATCAACCAAGGTTATGAAACCATCGCCACCCCCTACGCGGAACCAATCTGTGTTGGTGGGTCCGCCTGAACGTGTCTGTGCGGGGCCACCCCAGCTGCCGTTATCCTGTAGTCCGCCATAGACCTTGTAATCTCGGGTCGCATCCAGACCGACGTGATAGAATTGTCCAATCGCGATGTGGTTGTAATGGTCCCAATTGTCCATGCGATCAAACGTGACATAGATTCCTCCGTCATTACCGAGGATGATATGGTCGCCCATTTTCGGATCAATCCACATGGCATGGTTGTCCGGGTGAATTCCGCTGCCGCCATCATTTTGGAAAGTCTCTCCACCATCGTCCGAACGATACAGCGAAGTCCCTAAGACATAAAGATTTTTGTTATTCGAAGGATCCACGCGTATTTGGCTGTAATACATAGGTCGCGGATTCAGTGTATTGATTCGTTTCCAGCTGGCTCCACTGTCTTTTGACATATAGACACCGCCGAATTCTTCTTCATTTTCGCCACCTTGTTGCCCTTGCAGATTGGCGGCTTGCCCTCCGAGAGTCCCCGTGAATTCACTGTTACGTTGACGGCGGCCGCGACGATTGCCACGCGAGCGGCGTTCCGGTTGCTTGCCAAGGGTAATGACCAAATCGACGGGTTCGCGATCTCGGGACACGGATAATTTGACTTCGTCACCTTTTTTCCGGCGTCTCAGCTCGGCCAAAAAATCTTGGTAGGATTGGATCAACTCACCGTCGACCTGGACCACAATGTCATCCACTTTCAATCCGCCTTTTTCAGCGGGACTGTCGGCAACCACATCGGTAATGCGGGCGCCGACATCGGCATCCTCTCCCGTGAAGCCTGCGTAACCGCGATTTTCAGGAACAGACGCGATCTTTTCCGATTCCACAATCGCATAGACGATTTTGGGATTTTTCTGATACCAATCGAAGCCGATTCGACCCATCTTGCAGGAGGGCAGGCCTTTGGAAACTTTCTCGAAGTTCTCGCCACCATCGGTCGTACGATAAACCGCTGCGCCTTCGCCATACTTGGTAACGGGATCATTGCCATCGAAACCATCTCGTTTGCGCTCGTAAGTTGCGACGAGCAGCGTGTCGGGATCTTTCGGATTCATTTTCACATCGATGACACCCGTGTTGTCATCGACAAACAGAACTTTCTCCCAGGTCTTTCCGCCATCCGTCGTCTTGAATAGCCCGCGTTCCTCACTGGGGCCCCAAAGTCTGCCGAGGGCGCCTACGTAGACGATGTCGGGGTTTTCAGGATGAATCGCGATCTTGCCGATTTGGAAGGATTTTTTCAAACCCATGTTTTTCCAAGTTTTGCCACCATCAGTCGATTTATAGACGCCATCTCCCCAAGAAACGCTGTTTCGAGGATTTGCCTCACCGGTGCCAACCCAGACGAGATTAGGATCCTTTTTCGATACCTGAACATCTCCAATCGATACCGTCGCTTGGTCATCAAATAGATGTTCAAAATTAATGCCATTATTCGTGGTCTTGAGCAATCCGCCGGAGGCAGAGGCAACGTACCAAATTCTGGGGTCCTGATCCGAGACCGCGATCGATGTGATTCGCCCGCTCATATTGGCCGGACCGATGGAACGCCAAGTGAAGTTCTCCATCCAGGAATCAGGAATGGTAGGCTTTGCTTTGCTGTCTTTACCTTGGGCAAAAACGTTGGCGGGTACTATTACCAACAACAAAAGAGCGAAGCAGGTAACAAAGAATTTCGAAGTGCTCATCGATGCAGTCCTTGGGAAGCGGAACTTCAAAAAAAAGGCAACACATATTAACTGAGCTGCCAATCATAAACGGAAAACGCTATTCTCGATCTCGTACCATCTTACTTGGACGAAATTCCTGTTTCAATTATCCGGAACGGCTTCGCGGACGATTTCCGCACATCCGTCCCCTCCAATTGCCAACAGCGTCAAAGGGTTACAATGGTTTCCGCTCCTGCGGAGGGGCGAGATAAAGATCCAGTTGCGTTCGCTTGGTCCTTCTTGCGGTTTTAACTGACAAAACATATGAGACGTTCGTTTAATTTCTGGACGCGCAAAATGCACCGCTGGGGGGCACTTCTGTGCTGCATCCCGCTTTTATTGGTGATTATCACCGGTATTTTGCTGCAAGTAAAAAAACAGGTGCCCTGGGTCCAGCCGGCCACACAGAATGCCGGCCATTCGCAGGTCGCCATTTCTTGGGACCAAATTTTGGAATCCGCGATGGCGGACCCGCAGGCTGAGGTCACCAGCTGGGACGATATCGACCGTTTAGATGTCCGCCCCGGAAAGGGTGTGCTGAAAATTCGCTGTCAAAATAGCTGGGAATTACAACTGGATCTAAAAACCGCTGAAATTCTATCTTCGAAATACCGACGATCGGATTTAATTGAGAGCTTGCACGACGGATCTTTTTTTGGTGACGCTTCCAAATTGGGCGTCTTTTTGATTAATGGCGTCGTGTTATTGGGTCTGTGGGTAACCGGTATATGGCTTTGGTGGTTGCCCATCAAAGTCAAAAGAGCCAAACGCCGAAAACGTCAATCGGTTCAATCAAAGTCTCAACCAGGAGATGGAGCTTAAAAGCATGTCCGTTTTAATCACCGGGGGTACCGGATGGATCGGTAGTCATCTAATCCCTCACCTGTCTGCCCCTCTCGTCGTCTCACGTAACGCTGAGTCTGCGAAACGGAAAACGGGTCTTCCCGTTGACCAAATTATCGAGTGCGAGATTGGCTCCGGGTTGATTCCATCGCAGCGTTTATCGGGGGTTACGTCAGTCGTAAATCTGGTGGGCGAATCCATTGCCGAGGGACGCTGGACCGCAGATAAAAAAAAGAGTCTTCGCGACTCTAGAATACAGACCACCGAGAACTTGGTTAACTCTTTAATGCAGGCTGACACGTTGCCAGACGTCTGCGTCTCTGCGTCGGCTACGGGATATTATGGAGAACGCGGTGACGACGTATTGGTGGAGAGCGATCCTGCCGGCAAAGACTTCCTCTCTCAAATTTGCCTAGATTGGGAAAAGGCCACTCAACCTCTTGTGGATGCCGGAGTAAGGGTCTGCCACTTACGCATTGGAATTGTATTGGGTAAAGGTGGCGGAGCAATGAAAACGATGCTGCCTCCCTTTCGATTGGGAGCGGGGGGACGGCTTGGCTCTGGAAAACAATGGATGTCATGGATTCACCTCGACGATCTAGTGCAGATGATCCTATTTCTTTTAAACCAATCCGCCTGCACAGGCCCCTTCAACGGGACCTCCCCCAATCCCGTTCGCAACAACCAATTTACGAAAGCCATGGGCGCCGCTCTGGGGCGACCCACATTTATGTTTGTCCCACAAACCGCGTTGCGTATTGCCATCGGTGAATTTGCCAATTTTCTTTTCGCTTCTCAACGCGTACTGCCCTCCGCATTTGAAAACGCCGGTTTCACATATCAATTTCCCGATATTGAGTCTGCGCTCGCAGACATTGTCGCGCCATGAATCAAAAGCCTGCCTATCGCGTGATTGGAATGGATATTGGTGGAGCCAATATCAAAGCTTCGGACGGTGGAGACTTTCACCATCATGAACCGTTTGCTCTATGGCAGACTCCCAAGGAACTTGGGGAAAAGCTCCGCGAAATCCTGGCTTTAGCCCCCGCTCACGACTTTGTGGCGATCACCATGACGGGTGAGTTGACAGATTGTTTTGAAAATAAACAGAGTGGAGTTGCCTACATCATCGAGCAGGCCGTGCAAGCGACGGTGTTACCGATTCACGTTTATCTGGTCGATAGTCGATTCGTGGACGTGCAAACCGCCAAGCAAGAATATTATCTTGCGGCGGCTTCCAACTGGCATGCCCTGGCCAGCTTCGTAGCTCGGGAGGTATGCCACCATCCTCACGGGCTGCTTATTGATATCGGGTCGACAACGACTGACGTGATTGCCTTTCGTAACGGCCACGTGGAAGCCTCAGGCATTGACGACTTCGGGCGTTTGTTGAATGGCGAATTGGTTTACACCGGTAGCATTCGCAGCGCGGTGAATGGAATCCTCCAGCAAGTCATCCATCGCGGCCAACCTTGCCCTGTCATGAATGAGATGTTTGCCACCACTTTGGATACCAACATCATCCTCGGTCATTTGCCACTGGAAGAAAATAAATTTTATACCGCCGATGGAGGCGAAAGTACCACACAGGGTTGTATCCGTCGCCTTGCCAGGTTAATCGGCAAAGACGACCAGACCTTTGACCTCAACGATGCTCACGAAATTTCAACACAAGTTTTTGAATCGCAAATTCAAGCGATAACGTCTGCGATTGAGAAAGTCGCCGAGCACCAAAAACTGGATCGCCCCGTTCCCGTGGTCAGCGGTCAGGGTGAATTTCTGGCCGCAGCAGCGGTTCACCGAGTCAACGCGGAGCACTCCTTCCAGCAGGCCATCCTGCTGGGCAAGCGCCTGGGCCCGGCAGCTTCCAGCTGCGCGACCGCGTTCGCAATTGCCCACCTGGCAAACGACTGGATCGCAGGGCAGGGTAATTCGGATGACCAGTTCGCATGATCAATGACAGCCCCCAAATTATCACTCGAGTTGTCAAGCTAGGAGGCTCACTTTTACAGTGCAGCGACCTGCCGGAAAGACTGGAACAGTTCTTAAACGCATTTCCAAACTCGCGAAACGTGATCATCATTGGAGGCGGCGAACTGGTGAATACCGTGCGAGCATGGCATGAGGTCTACGGACTGTCTGAGCAGTGGAGCCATCACTCGAGCATCCGTTTAATGAGTGAGACCGCCCGACTCCTGCAGGAAATCTGCCCCTTCCTGGATTACGCGGATCGCATCCAAGATATTGCCCAGCAAGGCAACACGATCCTCGACTGCCAGTCCCAGCTCACCCAGCACTCCCAACTCGAGGCCTCTTGGGGGACGACCAGCGACAGCATTGCCGCCGAGATCGCCCACGTTCTCGGGGCGACTGAACTTTGGCTGTTGAAATCGATTTCTCCGCTCACAAGCTCCGTTTCCGATTGGGTTGAAAACGGCATCGTCGACCGGCAATTCGCCCAAGCATACGATCATGCCCGACCTCTTTATCTCTTGAATCTGACATTGCGAGATTCGTTGCCGGTGAGGGGTGATTAAGTTAGACTGACGGCTTCTTATCAAAAACTGGGGCAATTCAAGATGGATACGATAGCTAACGACACTCCGGCACTTACCATCCAGCAACATATTCTGCAGGAACAACGACGATTTCCGGGAGCATCCGGTGAGTTCTCCTTCCTGCTTTCCGGGATCACTTTGGCTGCCAAGCAAATACAAGCCAAAGTCCGCCGAGCAGGACTAACGGATATCTTGGGTAATCAAGACACATCCAATGTCCACGGAGAGGTTCAACAGAAGCTCGACATCTACTCCAACGATGTGCTTTCCAGCGCGTTGGCATGTCGCGAGAGCGTCGGCATATTGGCTTCGGAAGAAAATGAACATCCGATGATCATGCCGCACAAATCACCGATTGCTAAATACGCTGTCGTTTTCGATCCGCTGGACGGATCGTCAAACATCGATGTCAACGTTTCTGTCGGCACGACATTTTCAATTTTCCGCAGACCCGAGGGCGCCGATTTCGACGACCCCACACGCTGGGTCTTGCAACCGGGTCGGCGACAAATTGCGGCCGGCTATGTCGTGTACGGCTCTTCTACGGTCATGGTCTATACGGTGGGCAACGGTGTTCACGGGTTCACCTTGGATCCCGCGGTAGGAGCATTTGTATTGAGCCACGAAAATATCCGCATGCCGCAACAGGGAAAATACTATTCGGTTAACGAAGCCTACCGAGATAATTTCCCTGATGCTTTTATCGAATATCTAGAAGAGCTAAGAACGGGCAAGCTCAACCACCCTTACGCCTCTCGGTATATCGGTTCCATGGTGGCAGATTTCCACCGCACGCTTTTGCGCGGCGGTGTATTCATGTATCCGCCCACCAAGGATTTCGCCAGTGGGAAACTGCGACTGCTTTACGAAGCCAATCCTATCGCCATCATTGCCGAGCAGGCCGGCGGTGCCGCGACCGATGGCCGTCAACGTATCTTAGATATCCAACCGGAAACCATCCATCAACGGACACCTTTAATTGTCGGTAGCCAAGTTGAAATGGAGCGACTGTTTGAGCTTTTTAAGACGCAAGTCTCCTAGGCCCCATCGGGATATGAGCTAGGCGGCTTTCACAGCGCGATCGGCACTTTCATCGATTAGCAATTGCACATCGGCCAAAGAAAGTTCTTGGAAACGCAGACTCTGCTGATCAGACATCTGCCTTAAGATGAGCGAATTTTCGTGCATCATGCGAGGGAAATACCTCCAAGCCTTTTCCAGATCGGCATGGCTAACCTCGGCATCGATCACGATCAAATCGGTGTTCGCCAAACTGTTGGCCGTCATCGTCATGGCCGCTAACGTGGCACCTGGCACCAGCTTAACTTTGACGCCCTGCTGTCGCAGCAATTTGTAGGCATCCTTCATCGACAGAGATGGCGATTCTGATTGGCGACTTTCAAATGGATCAATCCCGGTGTAGACGATCTGTTTGGCGTCACAGTAGCGACGGGCAATATCAAACATCCGCAGGCTCCTGACCCCCACACCCAAACCAATCTCTAGAATTCGGGTCGGTTGCTTTTTCGCCATTTGGCGATAGAGCGAGCGTTCTTGGGCCGGTGTCGAAAGATATGCCAATTGGCAATATTTCAGAAAGCTAGTTCGTGACACGTGACTTTTCCCTGTCTTCTACATGCGGTTGTGATTTAGCAGAACCCGCCTTTGAGCATCATGCCCGAAGAGGTGCCCCGCAAATCCATGGCATCGCACGCTGGTGATTTTTTCAACCGGCATCTGCAACTGAGCAACCCTCCCTAGGTACGCAGCCACGAGACGTGTGATATCAAATGGATTCGGCACCCCAGCGCGACAAACATTAATCGGGCTGACGCTGAATCCATGAACAGGTTTGACTTTGAAAGTCGCGTGCCGATTAAACCTGATAATCAGCACAAACTTCCTAACCGTACCGGGCAACCTCTGCCGCTGTTGCGTTTTGGCAACAGCGCCGAGAAAGTACCCCGCGTGACTCTGAAAAAACACATTTCACCCGAGCAGTTGCCGGATTTCAACGAGCGACTGGATTTCGAAACCTACGTTTTCAAGCTAACCCAACATTACCGGGTGTCCCACGGGACAGGCGACTCCCTCGTCTCCTGAAACCCGACCCACCGGTGATGCGTAGCAAACTAGGATTAACGTAATAGCTCCCACGCCAAATGGACCTGGTGAACCCCTGCCAAATTAATTGGCAAGCGAACGTGCATCGTGCGCCGACGCCCAGGCCCCGCCTCCACAGCGTGAGAATGCGATGCCCTTGCCGAGTGCAAATTCCGCAAATCAGCGACGGTTACAATTCGAGTCGTTTGAGCCACGAATTGTCTTCAGTGTCGACCCAATCGTTTCCGATCTGCCTTTTCAATCTGAATTGGACGCCTCGTCCGAAACGGCCCAGTATTCTTTACTGGACGCACACGTATCGACCGGCGCGGAATACGTTTTTCAAGATTATGGGTTTGATGGTCAAGGTCAGACGGTAGCGGTCATTGATTCAGGAATAGCGTGGGATCACTACGCCCTTGGATCCGGACTAGGCCAAGGTCATCGTGTGGTAGGCGGATGGGATTTCGCAGAAGGCGATGCCGATCCATTTGATGACGGCTCGGCAGGGTATCATGGCACACATGTTGCCGGCATCATCGGCAGTCAGGATTTAGCCCACCGTGGTGTTGCTCCGGGCGTCGATTTGGTCGGGTTACGAGTTTTTGATGACCAGGGTATGGGGAATTTGGAATGGGTGGAACAAGCACTGCAGTGGGTCCACGAACACCAGCACGATTTTGAAAACCCGATAACCACCGTCAACCTTTCTTTAGGGGTTGATTGGAATGCCCACACGCTTCCTCAATGGGCCACACTCGAAGATGAATTCTCACAATTGGAAGCCGATAACATTTTCATTAGCGTCGCCGCTGGGAACGCATTTCAGGCTTATCAAACGCCCGGACTCGCTTACCCAGCCGTTAGTGAATACGTCGTACCTGTCGCAAGTCATGACAGTGACGGAAGCTTCAGTGACTTCAGCCAGCGTAGCCACCGCGTTATTGTAGCGCCGGGAGAGTCGATTCTCAGCAGCGTACCCGGCCACCTGTTTGGCAGCTCCGCCACCTCCCACCAATACCTCAGCGCCTCAGGCACCAGCATGGCCGCGCCTTATGTTGCCGGAGCCAGCACCATCGTCCGACAAGCCATGCAATTCACTGGCGTAGAAAATATTAGCCAAGACCTGATTGCCGATCACTTTCGCGAAACGGCCGACCGATTTTTTGATGCAGCGACCGGTGGCTACTACCATCGACTCAACCTGTCCGCGGCGGTTGACGCAATTGTACAAGATGCACATGGAGCATCGGCCGCCTCCGCGACGGTGCTTGGGGAATTGCAACAGAGCCAAGAAATCGCTGGTACCATCGGGAAACGAATGGATACCGATACTTTCCAGTTCACGGCGGGTAAAACCGGGAACCTCGCCATCGAAGTTGCTCAATCCCATCAACTCAGTGCTGACTTAAAAATCAACGGGGTCAGCCTGCAGATCGAAGATGGAATAGCCAACCTCAACGTTCAAGCAGGAGAAAACTACCTGCTTTCGATCTCCACAACCGATGGCCTCGGCCACTACGCGGTGACACTCAACCTGACAGAATCATTCTCCGCGTTCGACTTAGGTGTAATTTCGCAAGATAATTTCGCAAACCAAAGCGTTGCAGGCGAGACATGGTACCGCTTGACCGCCAGTCACCATGGCATCCTTACCACCACCACGCAGGGCGGTCCGCTATCCCAGCATCTCTACGATGGCTCGATGAACATGATGGCACAGACCAACTCACCAAACTCATCCTCACGTTTGGATGCCATGGTCACGGGCGGTCAAACCTATTTTCTTAAAGTCACTGGAAATCTGGGCCGCTTTGACCTGCAGGTCGACAACTTACTTTCTTTTGGCAATGACGGCCTGTCCATCATTGGCACACCATCGGCCGACAACATTTCCATTGCGCAGACATCTGATGGAACCATCCAAATCCTGGTCGCTCAAACACATTACGAGTTCTCCGCGAACCACATCCACCAAATTTCTGTAGAGGGTAGGGGTGGGGCAGATAGCCTGAACCTTGATCTACAACGACTGGAAGATCAAATTTACTTGGAAGGTAACCATGCTTACACGCATAACGCCCAACTAAGCATCAACGCCAATCATTTCCGAAACATCCTGGTGACCGGGGATTCCTCGGACCGTGTCACATTCTTAGACACCGCGGGTGACGACGAATTTCTGGCAACGGAAACGAGAAATACCATGACGGGCATAGGCTACTCGCTCGCTGCCGCCAACATTTTTGACGTAACCTCAGTTTCTCGGCAAGGCCACGACACGGCCACTCTAGAGGGAACCTCAAGTTCTGATCATTTCATTGGTACAGAACTGCATGCGCAACGCAACAATCAATCGGGAGAACTCATTACGATCGGCTTCTCGGAAGTCGTCATTGATGGACACAGCGGATTCGACACGCTGGTACTTCATGGAGGTCAATCGCACAACGAATACTTGCTATCCGCCACTCACGCCACTGCGACCTTGAGTGGCGTTCAACTGCACGCCGAAAACATCGAGCATACGATCGCAGTCGCTCACCACCAAACCGACCGTGCTACCATTCGGGGCGGAGCCATCAGTGAGCGTTTATACTCAACAGAAACGACGACTATTCTGACGGCAGCAAACTACCAGAACGTAGTTTTGAATTCAGCACAAATCATCGTCGAATCAGGAGGAGGTAATGATAGCGGGTGGGTTGCAGATTCCACCGGACATGACGAACTGCACGCCAACAGCCAACAACTTCTGATTTCCGGAAACGGCACGCAGCGTCAATTTAACGGATTTGCATCGATCTCAGTTGACGCCATCCATGGTGGTGCCGACACGGCGTTCTTTTCCGGGACCGATAACCGAGATACCTTTCTGACAAAGGGCAACACCGCCTATGCATGGGGTGCTGATTACCACGTCGGCATACTCGGTTTCGAGTTGCTAAACATCGACGGGCGAGGCGGAAACGACGTTGCGATTCTGCACGGCGACCAAGGCAACACCGAATATAAAATCGACCGTGAACAGACCTCAATGAGCGGGCAGCACTTCGATATTTCGGTAACCGGCTTTGAAAGTCAAAGACTGAATGGCAACACTGGCCAAAACACCATCTCGATTCAGGGATTTCGTGAAACAGATAGGCTAACCGCTGAGGGCGCGTCCCTGTTGGCCTATTTGGATGGGATGGCCATTCGTGCCGAGAACTTCATCTGGTTAGATGCCGAAGCCGAGGAAGATCACTTGGCCCAACGGGAGATCGCGGCTGTGGATTTTTGGTACGCCCTGCAAGGGGAATGGGCAGCGGATCCATAAACCGGAATCGTCGGTACCCAACTCCCATTACTAGTTATCCGAATCATCCACCTTGATTTCGAACGACTGGCCATCGCCTTCGGCAATATTGAAAGACAAATCGGTCGTGCTGGCGGTCACATACTTCTTATGGAATCTTCGCGGCATCGGATCCTTGTCACGCGACGTTCGGATCGCTTTTACATCCTTAAGGATGACCCGATTCTTACCGATTGCAGCGCCGGGCCGATTCTTGTCGCCATCATAAAAGAGTACGAACTTACCGTTTTCATCTGTTTGCCCGATGCTCGGTTGTCCAAAATTTTCCTGCTCGGGATCGGGTAGAAACATCACCGAGACAATGTCTAGAGGTTGGCCAGCCTGATCCAATACCACGCCCTCCACGGCCACCAGAGGTGGTACCTTCTCGCCGCTTCCGCAGCCGGCGCAGAGGATCATCAGGAAAAAAAAGAGACTGGCTGAGCAAGAACGCAAACCCATAATGATCTCGCAGTGGAGGAAGAGGTTAGGCAGGGTGCGTCGGCGCTCGATGCGCCGACGCCTAGGCTATATAAAAACGGACCAGAGTCACGTTAAAATTCAATGGCGATCACTTCACCGTCCAAGCGAGTACTGAGAGCTTGGTAGGTGATGAAATCGATGGTGTCTGCCACGAACTGAGTTGAACCGTCTGCCAATACGAAATTGGCACCCCCAGGATGAGCACTGCCAAAGGCACTTAGGCGACTATTCACATATTCGTAATCGTCGGTGGTGTCATCGGGGCAGGTGTAATTGAGACGTTCTTGGGTGCTACCGAAAACTTGTCCGGTGCCGTTTCCGCCACCGATCCATCCCCATGCACCGTAGTGGCTGAGTGGGAACCTTGCTTTCGGGGTCGAACTGTTTTCATTCAACACCGAATCGAAAATCGGATCGTAGTGATAGCGTTCCCCGAACAGCAATGTATTTGACATGCCATCCTTGATGCCTGTATCGCTCGGTGGTTTTGCATTGGCTGTTAGGTTAACTAACCATGACCCGGGCTTGGAGCCTGGACCCGTCATGAAGTACATGCCGTTGGCTTGCATATCCGCGTCGCGGAAGTAGGTGGAGAAGGTACCGGCTGCGGCAAGATAACTGGAGATGCCATGGTAGCCTTGGGAGTAACCAATATTACTGTAGTCCAGCAATACCGGGTTTTCATCTAAGATATCGGAAGGACAGATAAACGTCGAAATAACCGAGGCCGACATGGCGTCTTCGGTGAGGTTACCATTTTCATCCAAGGTGTTGGATCTAGCGTCGTCTGCCGAGAGTCCAAAATTCCAACGATTGGCAATGTTGTTTTGCTCAATGTAAGACAGCAATTTTTGGAACACGTTGGTGCTGTAATAATTCAATCGGTAAGGCGTCGAGCTGGCCGATGAATCGTAATTGGAGCATTGCAATCCCGGGGGGAATTTCCCAAAGGAAGACAGATAGTTGTGGGTGGCCAAGCCCAGTTGTCGCATGTTGTTGCTGCACTCGGTTCGGCGAGCAGCAGCCCGAACTTGTTGCACGGCAGGAAGCAGCATGCCGACTAAGATGCCAATAATGGCGATGACGACTAAAAGTTCGATTAGCGTGAATGCTCGGCGATCAGAATTGGTATTCTTGTGCATCGAGATCACTCCTTGTCTGAGGAGAGGCGGTGGATGGAAAAGGAATAATTACCCCTAGAATTTATTCCAAAGATATGCCCACAACAAGACTTAAAAGACCCCAGCGATGTGAAGATTACTAAAAGGAAACGAACGATTTAGCGAGTTTTCTTGCGTTTGCCCCGCAAAGCCACATTAATCGTCCTGCCTTCCCAGACCGCCTCCCAAAAAATCTTGCTGGAGCGTTTGCCACGGGCACCCATTACTTCTTGGTGACAATCAACTTCCCGCCTTGAATGGAGTGGGACAAATCGGTGTTCTCTAGAACCCGCTTTGCTAATTCTTCGTAGGTAACCCCGCTCACCTTAATATCGATTTGCTGGAGCAATTCCGATCTCAACGAAGGGGCAAACTGCAGTTCTAAAGCGAGGCCCTTCGCTGCTGTATTCAAGGCTTGTCCAATCGAACCTCGGATACGCCCGCTCACCACCTTGGTTCCCTCGGTGCTGCTTGGGGTGGTATCGGTTTGCCGCCACTTTTGCCGATACAAGGCATGCCGAACCTCATGCAATTCATCCGGCCCGCCCCGAATCACCAAGTATTTTCCAGTTTTTCGGATGGCTGTGTTGGGAAAGTCAGCCTGCAATCTTTCAAGGGTTGTATCGCGTTCGGCCTGTGAGAGACGAATCTTCATTTCTTCATCGCCAACCTGTGGTTGGTTCACAAAATCGATGTTGCCCTTGGCATCGATTACCGGCCACAACCCAAACCCAAACGAAAGCAACAGCAGTTTATCAATCGCTCGCATTGAGCGGATCTCCATTCCGACCCAGCGATCGTGCGCAGCTGACAAGCCCGTTTTTTGCACGGCCATTTTTTCTAACAGGGCATCGGTTAACTCAACAGGATTACCCAATCGAGGAATCCGCAAGGAACTCGCTTCCAAATAAAGACGCTTTTTACTGCCGGGTAATTTTTGGCAATCTTGAATTAACTTGTCACGCAACACATCCAAGGTTGCGATTTCACTTATCGGACCAACGTATGCGACATCTCCTAACCAAGCCACGCCGCAACCTGCGATTTCGGCTACCTGATAGAGAATCTCGCCAACGGCCAAACTGTCTGTCTTAAAAGCAATCCGTAGTCCAGGATCAACTCGCCGATCCAAAAAAATCGGCACGCCCTGTGTGCTGGATAAGTTATTCAAAGCATCGCGTAAGGGCACATCGTTCCAGAAAATTGCGATTCGTTTTTGCAGCACCGCGTTATCGGCAGGCCCCGTGGCTTGAGCGTCAACAGAAGACGTTGAAACAAGGCAAATCGCCGCTATTAAAATCAAGCACATTCCCGCCAAACGAATGGGTCGCCATTGCCGTTTGTTAGTTTGCAGAAAGTACTTAATCGTCATATCCGTTACCTTTTGAAACGCGGCGACAGAGATTCGAAGAATTGGGGTCGCCGGTGCTCATTTCTCATCTCATTATCATTGTTTCGACAGTTCTGGGCAACTAGACTCAGGTTTGTTGAAGAACCCATAACAACTATTCCCCGTGCGGTCGCAAGCCGCAACAACGCCACAGCCTTCCCGTAAACACACGGTTACCAACCACAGCTTTATGGGATCGCTCGGGAGATTTGATGTCAAACAAGTTGCCGAAGCGCCCGTTATTGGAAGAATATTACTTCCGCTTTCTGCGCACTGAGGACTCAGCAGGTTTTATTGAGGGCGTTGCGAGTCATTACAACTTGCAAAGCCTCGTAACACTGGCTCAATCGGGCAGCCGCATGGGTAGACGGGGAGCCGTACTGGCGATCGGTTTTCTGGGAAGCTTTTCGCAAAACGACACCTTGGGAAAAGCCCTCAATGATTCCGACCGCGGGGTCCGCATGTTGGCAGATCACGGCATCCGACAACTGTGGCTAAGGATTGGTAACTCGGGACTGGAAACCGGCCTGCGACGCGTCATTCGCCTAAATCGTCTCCACCGATTTGCCAGTGCGATCGATCTGGCAGATGAGCTAATCGCAATAGCGCCCGGCTTTGCCGAATCTTGGAATCAACGCGCCATCGCAGCTTGCCAGTTGGACGACTACCAACAAGCTATTAATGATTGCCAAAAAACGCTTGAGCTTAACCCTTGGCACTTCCTGGCCGCTTTAGGTGCCGCCAATTGCAATCTCGAGCTCGACCGAATCCAACCGGCTCTCGAGGGATATCGCTTAGCCCTCACCATCAACCCCGATTTGGACACCGTACGCTCTCAAATCGATTACCTCGCTCGCATTGCCGAAGATCGCTCTTAGCTCGCAGCAGCTTGGTCGCCTTTGCCATAAGCCTCAAGCCCGCTCGCCCGCTGGAATCCATGCAGGCGAAATCTTCGCTTGCTTGCCGCTGCCAGGCTTCGCAAAAAAATCTGCCCCAGCCCTGCAGGCAAACCAACAAACCGATCCTCCTCCATACATTATCGACCACCCAAATCGGTCAGTGAAAAACACATCATGTTTATCCACTGAAAATTCACCCACAGCTTAAGCGAGCTTCTTTTCGCACGAATGGTTGGCTATAGTCAAAGGGATCATTCAAATGAATTTGGAAGGCAAACCATGGTTAGTCAGGATGTTTTTGTCGGCCTTGTTGCGTTGGCAACGGGCCTGTTTGTTTTTGTTTCCGCCGTTCTCAACACCCAGTGGGCGAATAATTTTTGGATCGCCAGACACATCGAAAATTCTTCTAACGCATCAGTATCGCGGTTTGTCCTGATAGCGATCGGAGCTTTGTGCGTGCTTCTCGGTGCCCTGTTATTACTTGGCTTTTTTCCCAGCGGCGAAAAAAAGACAGCGGAATTGCTTCACCCGCATCCTATCCAAGAAAGCCTGCTACTTGCCCGCAATTAAAATCGCGAGAAGGTGATAGCTAGAGGCTAGACTGAGCTGGGTCGGGGCAGAATGAGCACTTCACCTACCGAGCCCACCCTGCTTGCCCATTGCCTGATATCAAGTCGCCACCCGAGGCCTCTGTGGCCGCGATTCTCTCTGGTTCGCCGCCTATAAAACCGCTATCGTTCTGCACCCTCGATCAGAACCCACTGTCTGTTTTTGGAGCGAGTTGTTTTTATGAGACACCTCAAACCCATGCGCTGTCACCAATGCTTCCTTGCTACGATGACCATCATGACTGTGTCCATCCTGGGCGGTTGTCAGGGAGATGGCAAAAAGGATGCTGCGAATTCCTCGGTGGAAGCCAAAGAGGCAACCGCCGAGTCACAAGACCGCGGGACTGACATTGAGAAGCATGTCGGCGCCGCGGTAGAAGGTAACGCTCCCACCTCTGCCCATCTGCAAAACCCCTTGGTGTTCAGCGAGCCTGAGTCAGAGCAACCGAGTGGAGCGTTGCCACCCGTCGTTGTTAACCAGCCGAGTTTGAAAAACGCGAAGGGTGAAGTGGGTCAACTCCGACCTCCACAAGGCTCCATCAAGCCGGGCCCACTCAAGCTCCCTGCAACGCGTCTTAAATCCGGACAAGAACGTATTGCAGCCCATCCACCGAGCAACCCTCAATTCCGTTCTGGCAGCCAACCGCTCGATGGGCCAGCCCCCAAGCGGTCTCTACAAAAACTACCTTTCAGTCCTCCTGTTCCCAGTGTGAGGCTCCCCCAACCATTGGTTAATCAACCAGCCCCCGCCGCGACTCAGTTTCAGCGCAATTTGGCGATGGTTAAAGACAACGAAGGTCCGACCAAGGTCGAAGTATTCTTTGCAACCGATCGCCAACTCGTGGGTAGCGTGGCACCTTACGAACGATTCAAGATTTTCCTATGGCCTGTGATCTTACTTTTGAGTGCTGTGACTATGGCGTTATGGGCCATCACAACCAAACGCCTCATGCCCGCCGCTATTTGTGTTGTTGCCATTCTTGCAGGAGTGTCCTTGGGTTACACCGCCATGATTAAATGGCAACGTATAGAGCGGGTGGATCGCAACGACGATGTGAGATTCACCCATCAATTATCCAACTTGAAGAGCACGAACGATCCACTGCATTACGGCAAGTGTTCCGTCAATATCCCCACAGACCATCGAGTCGGGATGATTGATTCGCCGTCTCTTCAGCGATTTGAGTTTTCTGAAAATGAAGATAAACATGTGATATTGGAACGGGTGACAAGCGGGCCGCGTGCCGAATTTTTTGACGACCTGAATAAGCGTTTGGATAACAGTAACGGCCATACCTTTGTCTTCATTCACGGATACAACGTCTCTTTCGAAAACGCGGTAAAGCGAACCGCCCAGATCGCCTACGACCTGAAGTTTGCAGGCGTACCTATTTGTTACTCATGGCCCTCCCGCGGAGGATTACAGGATTACACAAGGGACATGGCCAATGCTGACTGGACGGTGATCCATTTACAAAACTTTTTAAACGCCTTGTTTCAGGAAACGGGAGCTAAACGAATCCACTTGATTGCTCACAGCATGGGGAATCGAGCTCTCATGCAAGCCTTGGAGCGTTTGTCATTTGAGTGGGCGCAAACGCCGGCAACTTCGAATTCATTGACGGACCGCACGACCGCCGCCCCTGAAAATTCAAATCAAACAGCTTCACGCGAACAGTCACCGCGGCAATTTGGTCAAATCATCATGGCAGCTCCCGACATCAGTGCTCATGATTTCAAGCAGCGATATGCCCAATCACTTCGTCAGCTCTCCAGTCAAATTACGCTATACGCTTCGTCCCGGGATCGCGCTCTGATGGTCTCAACCTCCGTCCATGGCCACGATCGCGCTGGGCTGGCAGGGGAAGAAATCTGCATTGTCGAGGGAGTCGACACGATCGATGTTTCCCATATCGATACCAGCTTGATCGGGCACTCCTATTACGGCGATAATCCAGCAATGATCGATGATTTGAGAGCGCTCATTCAGTTATCCCACCCCACATCCGAGCGACAATGGCTGCAACAGGTAGAAATGGCCTCTGACGAAATTTATTGGAAATTTCGCTGACCGATCTACGGGATGGTGGCTTGAGCGCCTACGAAACGCAGGCCCGATGATCTATATTGGTGCTCACCGATATTAACCATCTTTGACCGCACTTCTATATGGACGCGACACCCCGCGATTACAGCCCTTTTCTGGCCCGCTTTGGGCTGGAGCATTTCCGCAATGGCCAACAGCAAGTGGTCGACGCGGTTTTTGAGAACCAGGACTGCTTATGCATCATGCCAACGGGTGGTGGTAAGAGCCTGTGCTTTCAATTGCCGGCAATTGCTCGCGAAGGCACCGTGCTTGTCGTTTCCCCCTTGATCGCTTTGATGAAGGATCAGGTTGACCGTCTCGTGAGCCAGAGCGTTTCAGCGACCTGCATCAACAGTTCCTTGAGTAGTTCCGAACAGTACGACCGTATCACTCGCATGGCGGCCGGCGAATACGACCTCATTTACATCGCACCGGAACGGATGCGGAGCGATCGTTTTGTTGAGGCCATCGAAGCGACTAAAGTCCAATTACTGGCTATTGATGAGGCGCACTGCATCAGCCAGTGGGGGCATGACTTTCGGCCTGATTACGGTCGATTGGGAAGCCTCCGGCAAAAAATTGGTGCACCGCAAACCATTGCTTTAACGGCAACGGCAACCGCCAATGTTCGTGATGACATTTGCCAAGTCCTGCAACTGAACCGGCCGAAAATTTTCGTTAGCGGATTTGCGCGAGAAAACTTGGCTTTGTCCGTAAAAAAACCTTCGAGCAATTCTGAAAAAGACCAACAGTTACTCAACTTCCTTAAAGCTAATCGTGGCTCAGGAATCGTTTACTGTTCGACCCGAAAAGCATGCGATCACCTCGCGGAATTATTGGATAAAAAACTCAGGCGTTCCGTAAACGTCTACCATGCCGGTTTGGAACCCACGGCTAGAAAAAAAGTACAAGAAGATTTCTCCAACGGACTCATTGATGTCATTGTTGCCACCAATGCGTTCGGCATGGGCATTGATAAATCGGATTTGCGATTCGTCGTGCATTACAACATGCCGGGGAGTATCGAAGCTTATTACCAAGAGGCCGGCAGGGCAGGCCGCGATGGAAAACCCGCCAAATGCCAATTGATGTTTTCCTATCAAGACCGGTTCATTCAAGAATTTTTCATTGAAAACTCTTATCCCTCCAAAGACGTGGTCAAAAAGGTTTACAACTACCTTTGCGAACGCAAGGAAGATCCGATTGAATTGACACTGCAGGAACTGCAGAATGACATTGAAGTATCAGTCGGAACCGAAGGGATTCGGGTTAGTGAAACTCTGCTCGAAAAATGCGGCGCCTTGGAGCGCATGGATTCCCAACAGAACCTCGCATCAGTGAAGATCAAAAGTCCTTTGCCAACCATCGTCGACATGTTGCCTCGTGAGGCAGGCAAACGTCGTCACGTGCTGCGGGCGGTCGAATCTCGCATCGGCTCGCTAAAAGGCGAAAGAGTCTTTTTTGCACCGCAGGAACTTTGCGATGATACCGAAATGAGTTGGACTGCGGTGCAGAGATCGTTGCGGGAATTAAACAAGATTGATTGTTTTGATTACGTTCCTCCTTTTCGTGGACGCGCGATCCATCTACTGAAAAGAGTGCCTTTCCAGCAGTTGCAAATTGATTTTCGCGAACTCGAGAAAAGGAAAGATGCGGAATTCAAAAGGCTTGAAAGCGTCATTTCCTTTGCCGTATCGAGAACCTGTCGCCAACTGGAGATCCTCGAGTACTTTGGTGATGAAATTCAGAAACCCTGCAGCAAATGCGACAATTGTGGGTCGGCCCATCCAGCTGCTCTCAAAAATGATGAAGACTTCCTGGTAAGTGATAATTTAGGCAGTTTGTACGCGGTGCAGGTTACGCTCAGTGGGGTGGCGCGAGGACATGGCCGCTATGGAAAAAATTTGATCGCGCAGATGTTATGCGGGTCCACGAGCAAAAAAATGACGCAACTGGGCCTGAAACGCCTGAGCACTTACGGTCTGTTGAGACCTCTCAGCCAGACGGATGCATCCGCACTGTTAGACAGCCTTTTGAACGCGCGTTTATTAAATCAAATTTCCCAGCAAAAATTTCGGCCTTTGGTGGCGATTTCGGAAGCTGGTAGCGACGTCATGAGGGGCTTTCACCTGCAAAAACCACTAGCTTTCTTGCCGGACGCCTTGCGCCGCCGCCTCAACCAACAATTTCGCTTTGAGCGACCGCAAATCGCCGAATACGCTGCGGACTGGCACGATGACACGCCTGAGGAGGGTCAGAAACAACCCGCCGAGGCTGTTGAGACTCCGGAAGACGTAGAATTGGAGATACGAGTGGATCCTCCAGTCGACCGTGAAATTGCTGAACCTCCGGCCCCCTCGCAGCAGTTTCCACGCGTCCAGCCCTCCTATGTATGGACTTGGAAACTATTGGAACAAGGTTTTTCCTGTGATGAGGTGCTACAAATCCGCGGATTAAGCCTATTAGAGGTAGCAGGTCATCTAAAAATGGCCGAAGAGAATAGCTTAGAGATAGCCGAAGACTGGCGGGAACAGTTAGAGGCATTTGGTGCGGTAGATAGTGATGTTTGACACCGTACAAACGGAGCAGACGGGATTGGGCAATCGTCAAAATTCCGGATTGCGGATATAATAAGATTAGAGTCCACGAGTGGGGCGCGGAGCCGTTTCTGCTGAGTGGGTTTTTTTGGTGGTTTCAGCCCCTTAACAAAAGTCATTACTAGCTACGGCTAGAAACTGCGATAGAGGAATTAATGTCGGAACAACGACCCAAAGAGCAGGAAAACAAGGACCAAGACGACCGAAAAATGGTCCGTGGTGTCAACATCTGGGCCATTTTACTGCTCACCGCGGTGGCCGTGATTGCTTGGAGCCTCATGCAAAACGCGGGAGTCTCTACCGTCAGCATGACCTACTTCAACCAGTTGGTAGAGGGAAAGAATTTCAATGGGACTCCTCTGGTAGATGGCGACGGCAAACCCCTCGAGGGCACCGACATTGAGAAAATCAGCTTGCGGGAAACGGAAGCCACCGGCGTGTTCAAGATTGCGCCGCCACCCGAACCTCGTATCGACGCGGAAGGCAAGACGACGCTTCCCAAGGAAGAGGAGAGGCTTAACAAGCAGTTTCGCCTGAACATTCCCCCTGCGGATTCGCCAGACCGTTCAAGATTCACCCAATTGCTCGAGAAGAACGAGGTCAACTACGAGATTGCTCCGCCCTCAGGTTGGAATACCCTGATGACGGCACTTTTCGTCGGTTTCATGCTTGGCCTGTTGTTATTGATGTTTGTCACAATGCGACGCGCCCAGGGTCAGATGATGGGAGGTGGGTTCCTCTCCAACTTCTCGAAAAGCCCTGCCAAGCGTTATGAAGCAGAAGAGAAGCCGATCACGTTTAAAGACGTTGCCGGATTAGAAAGTGTGAAAGCGGATCTCCAAGAGATTGTCGAGTTTCTCAAAGACCCCAGCAAGTTTCAAAAACTGGGTGGCCGGGTGCCGAAAGGCGTTCTCTTAATTGGCCCGCCAGGAACAGGTAAGACGCTGCTCGCACGAGCGGTGGCCGGTGAAGCGGACGTGCCTTACTACAGCGTCAACGGCTCCGAGTTCATTCAGATGTTTGTGGGCGTCGGTGCCTCGCGCGTACGGGACCTATTCAACACCGCCAAGACCAGCTCCCCGGCCATTATTTTCATCGACGAAATCGATGCCGTGGGCCGCCAGCGTGGCGCAGGATTGGGTGGCGGACATGATGAGCGAGAGCAAACGTTAAACCAGATTCTGGGAGAGATGGATGGCTTCTCTAACACCGATTCGGTGATCATTCTGGCAGCGACCAACCGGCCAGATGTGCTGGACCCAGCACTTCTAAGGCCAGGACGTTTTGACAGGCATGTCACAGTTTCGCGCCCGACCTTGAAAGGCCGTTTGGCGATTTTTAAGGTTCATGTCCGCAATGTGCCCCTCGGCGAAGACGTTGAGTTAGGCTCGCTGGCATCTGCCACGGCTGGAATGACCGGTGCCGATATCGCAAACATGGTCAACGAAGCGGCTTTATGGGCAGCGCGACACAACAAACAAGTTGTAGAGATGGATGACTTCCACCACGCCCACGACAAAGTCCTGATGGGCCCACGACGAGAAGAAATCCTCACTGCCAAAGAGAAAGAACGAACCGCCTACCACGAGGCCGGGCACACTCTGGCAGCTTGGTTTTTACCCGGTGCCCACCCAGTGCACAAAGTGACAATCATCCCACGCGGCCAAGCTTTGGGGGTCACCCAAATGATCCCGGAAGAAGACCGCATGAACCTTTCAGAGAATGAGATCCGCGATCAACTCGTCGTTTTACTCTCCGGACGAGCCGCCGAGAGATTGATTTACAGCGAGCTTACGGTAGGTGCCGAAAATGACCTGGAAAGAGCAACCTCTTTGGCCAGACGCATGGTTACGCATTGGGGCATGAGCGAACGGTTGGGGCCGGTCAGCTACAAAATGTCCGATGAGGATCCGTTTTTAGGACGGGAGATCCACCAGAGTCGCCAATTCAGCGAACACACGATGGAAGTGATCGACGACGAGGTCACCAAAATCTTACAGGACGCAGCACAAAAATCTCTGAACATGCTGGGGGACCGCAGCGCGTTGCTAAAAACGCTGACTGAAGAACTGATTTCCCGCGAAGAATTGGATCAAAAAGAGATTCGGGAGATAATCGGTCGTTCCGTTCATGACAAAAGAATGGAACAAAAAAACGAGGAGATGGAAGAGACCACCTCCACTAATTCACCTGTCGCCGAGACGATAGCAACCCAAGCCGCTGATGAGCCCAATCAAGACGCTTCCTAACTAAAAATGCAAAGCGGTTCAGGGAAGGTTGGAAGTATCCTTGCACGGCCAAATCCAAAAAATTGCGGTGGCTCTCTCACTGGTGGCCACCCCCTTTCTTGTCTGGCTCGCGGTCCACGCTCAAACCAACACCGATGATGTCAATAACTGGATCGATCGCACCTCCCAGCAATTCGCCAAGTACGAACAGTACATTGCAAATTTTGGCAGTGACGATGAGATCATTATCAGCTGGGACCATTGCGTTATCACGGATCCGCGAGTGGAACAGGCGGGTCATGCGCTACGCGAAGAATGTGCCCCCTATGTGGATCGGATCGTCACCGGCAGTGATGCCGTTCTAAAACTGCGCAACTCTGCATCGAGACTTTCGGACCAGTCTGCTCGGAAACGTCTGCGCGGCAGCCTCGTTGGGGAAGACCTTGAAACGACTTGCGTTGTCGCACGACTCAGCAACCACGCCCGTAGCGATCTTCCGTTGGCACTTGCCTGCATCGAAGCCACCCTTGTTGATACCGTCGGTATCGATGAGAAGTCATTGCACTTCGGCGGCAAAGCCATCACCGACCACGCTCTAAATGCCCTCACCAATCAATCCTTGTGGTGGGGCATCCCCGGAGCGATTTTGGCGGCCTGCCTTTC
>JAAEPL010000399.1 GCA_024232675.1 Planctomycetaceae bacterium | reverse complement strand
GCGAGTCTTATTACAACTTTTTACATGAACGCTTCCGCGCTACGGGAATAGCGCCGCACGGATATACTTCCGCATAACCCGTTTCATCGGCAGATACTGCCGATTCGGTACAGAGAATTTAACCGGATTAATCGGAATAAGGTCCGCCCTGAGCGGCGTTTGGAATGGGACCCGGGGGCAGTGCGCTGCTGTCGTTGATGCCAGCACCCGCATCAACTGCAATAGATTGGAAACTGATTGGCAGTTGAGATACCGCCCCGCCGAAGGCTTCCGTGTTCTGGTGGGTAAGAACCAGCCATAGATACGGTGCCCAACACAGCAACCGTGGGCGGAGAGAAAGCCGTCTTCAACACGCTCAATTGCCCGCAAGACGTTGGTAAATGGGAGCTTTCTCTGCGGGGTGGTAACTAATCTTCTACCGAAGATTGGATGCGTTGCAGATCCAATGGATTTTCAAAACTCAACAAATCGACTTCGCCAGAACCATCTACTTGAATGGACATACCGGAGATTTTCCATCCGTTGTATTGCCTGCGCATCAACCAAGTAAGCTGAGCGGTTTCGCTCTGACCCGGTTCCTGAAGCAGGCATCTCACCTGAGCAATCTGCTTTGCAGAGGTTGCATAATCGGCCTCTAACACTTCCCAAGAGGCGTCACTAGAACCCGGAGACTCCAGTTGTAAATCCGCGCGTGCCGTTTCGATTTGCGCGATATTCGTCAACATTTGACTGGCCGCTATATGATCACCAGTGGAGAGCGCTGTAATAAATAAACGACAGACTTCTTCCGGCTTTGAATCTTTGTTTAGGCGGGTTTCCGGCGCGATCTCCGACATCGGTTCTTCACTGGCGTTTTCCTGCGTCATCACAAAATGGGTAAATTGATTCTTCGCAGGCGAAAGCACTGTGGCCGTTAGGGCATCGCTCCTCGAAACTGATGAACCGGCAATGGATTTCCTCGGTAGTAACGAGGCCCCGCTCGGTGGGCTAACGGCCTTCTCTGGCATATCGCCGGGTACCGCTGCGGTGGATAAATGCTTTATACCCACACCTCGATTCTGAGCAATTTCCAGATTACCTGACTTGGATGCAGGATCGATGTGCGCCCGAAATTTATTCGCCATCTGCAGTGAACCGACGGCCTCCGTGGACTCATCTTCTGCAGGAATTATTTCCGATACGGAATTCCCAGACGAGGAGATGGAGAGGTGTTCGCAGCCAGTTACCAGCGTCGCCATCATCAGCAATGCCAAGCATTGAGACCTACGACACGTCGACCAAGATGCGAGGAACTTCGGTTTAGAAGTCATATTTCTTCAGGGGGGCAATACCGCACGATCTTCTTGAATCATCGAAGTTTGCTGGCGTTTGCCCGATGATGCAATAGCGATCCCACCACGCCAAGCTAGCACGGGTCTAAAGCAGGCATACCTTAAACCCGATCGAGGTCATCCTTAGTACGTTCATTCACAAATTGCCCCGTATTCCGGGTCGATGCCGGTTCAAACAAGACCACGTGCACTTCCTCGTCGGCGACCGGTCGATGCTCAACCATACGCGGCACAATCATCATCTCACCAGGGCCCAAGGTAACGCTGTGATCCCGGAATTCCAGTTTCAATTGCCCTTTGACAACCCAGAACAGCTCGTCTTCGTTTTCATGATGATGCCATATAAAGTCGCCTTTCAATTTAGCGACTTTGACATGCTGTCCGTTTAAGTCACCAACGATTTTTGGATCCCAATAGGAATCAAAGGCTGCAAATTTTTGTGAAAGGGTAATTTTTTCCATGGTTGCCCTTTGGCTAAATTCAAAAAACGGGGGGGGTAAGCAGTGACCTATGAGGAAACGACAAAGGCGAGGTCATCCCTCGCCCATGTTAGCCTTCTCTGTAAATGCAGGTGTTTTACGACCGCGGACAAGACCACTTCCTTCGCTTGGCAACGCGACCTTTATCGAGTCAGCGACGCCGTTACCGCCGGCCGGTTAGCGGTGCGATTGCCCTAAGCAGAACGGACCAGCCGTCCTTCAGCCTAGTTGCTCTTCGCAAAACTCTTGATGAACTGGTCGAACCACTTCTTATTAGCTTCCACCGTCTTTGCCCCACCATAAAACTTGATGAAGTACTCGCGACCACCGGTCTCAATAATAGCAGCTAACATGCGGTAATCATCTTGCATTGTGGGTGGGTCAGTCATGCGAGTTCTTTCGGCATAAGTCCCTTTGATGTCTACCATGTGAGCCTTCATTCCATCGACTTCGATTTCCTCGACCGTCGTCTTGTCTTTGGTCGACTTACCATCGGGCTGGGAAAATTGTCCTTGCCATCGTGTTACGTTGGCCTCCACACCGCCACCGGCTGCCATAATGGTCAGGCGACCGTCTTTCTCGGCATTATCGCCGTCGGCCATGGGGATGCTAAATTCCGCTTCGATCATGCTGCTCTTGGGATCCACACCCTTCCAAGATTTTGGGGCCTGCATCACAAACTTACCGTTGGCCAGTTTTAATGCAGTGGTTTCCTGTGGCTTTTCAGCCTTCTTTTCCTGCGCTAAACCATTGGTTGAAAGGACCAAAGCCAGAGCAGCTACCAAAATAACAATACGTTCCATTTTCATGATGGGTTCCTGTGTACCATGTTTTAATAATTCAAAAAGGAGCTGATGCCTGTCTTACGTTCGGGGCAACAACCGCATCTCACACGCCGCGGCCACCGATTACGAAAATCAAGATGATGATCAGTACAACGACAACAATAGTCCCGGTGATTAATCCAATCAAGTTTCTCATTGTACGCCGTTGGCGGGCTTTCAAGTAGGCCGTGCGTGTTTTCACAGCAGCAACTTGGCCCGAATCCTCGGCTTCGTTTACGAAGGCCGACTTAGATTCGTTCACCGTTGTAAAAGCCTCACCCGCCAATTGCCAATCACCCCAACCTTGGCACCATACGAAGGAGTCGGGGGTCACGCGCCCCTCCTCGATCCAAGCTCTTAGCAAACTGACATCAGCCGGCCCAAATTGACCACCCGAGGGCGGTCGGACATACCAGTCTCCCGTTTGCGGAAAACTTAAATGCTTCGAATTGAGTTTCAACCACTGCGTTGAAAGATCATTTGATATTTTTTGCGACTCCGAAAGCACCGTTGGCGATTCCACCACCTTGGCCGCCACTCTTTGGAAGACCGGAGGCTGATTGTTTGCGACATTGATTTCGCTGGGGATCAACGCGGCCGCTCCTGTGATCTCGGTGTCGGCCCGCCCTACCTGCGTTGGCGGAAGCTCCTCTGAGGGTGATTCTTCAACCACGCGATTTCCTTTGGCTTGACGTTCGAGCCAAACTTTAAGGTTGACTTCAAACTCCTCGCGGGTGATTTGGGAAGCCTCAGGAACCCCCAAGTTGCATTCGCAATGGGGGCACTTGCCTTGGCGACCGGCAAATTCCTGCCCCACATTCAGTGGTCGCTGGCATTCTGTGCAGAGAAAGCAGATTCCCATTATAAAATCTCGGGCATTGAACTCGAAAGAAAAGCCCTCTCCCTCTGCCTTTGGTTCCCGTCATTATGGGCTGGACATAATTTACGAAATCCAGGCCCGCATGGTGGCAGATTATAGATAAATGAAAGCTTCTGACCAGTAACTTACCGGCAAACCGTCGCAGCCTTCATTTCCCGAGAGAAGCTGCCCAATTCTCGCAGCATTTCATCGACCTGTCCAATATTCCGCTGAATAATCTTCACGATCGCCGATCCGACGATGACCCCGTGAGCGCCCGCTTCCAGCGCATCGATCACATGTGCGGGCGTGCTAATGCCGAAGCCCAGCAGCGGTGGCGGGGCATCATGCGCCTTTAATTGGTCGAGTAAATAATTGACGGGTCGTCCGGCGGCGACATTGGTGCCCGTCACGCCCGCGCGCGATAATAGATAGGTGTAACCGCTTCCCAGGCGAGCAACCTTTTCAATCGTTGGCGAATCAATATTAGGTGGGCAGAGCAATATCGGATCGACCCCCGCCCGCGTCGCCGCGTCGCAAAACGGACTTGATTCGCAAACAGGCACGTCCGCCACCAACACGGAATCGACACCTGCCGCACGGCAAGCCTGATAGAATTCATTGACGCCAAATGC
>JAAEPL010000398.1 GCA_024232675.1 Planctomycetaceae bacterium | reverse complement strand
GGCCATGGAAAATACCGTGCGCGACGTCAATATTGCCTTCGTCAATGAACTCGCCAAGATCAGCGATGTGCTGGAACTGGACGTCGTCGATATCATCGACGGCATGGCCACCAAGCCATTCGGCAAGGGCCCGTTTTATCCTGGTGTAGGTGTTGGCGGGCATTGTATCGCTGTGGATCCCGAATGGCTGAGCGCGGCCTCGATACGGGCCGGTTACATGCCCGAAATGATCCAGTTGGCGCGCCGGACGAACAATGGAATGCCTGAATACACTGTGTCGATAATACAGGAGATGTTGAATGAAAGAGGGTATCCGGTAAAGGACACAAGAATTGCAATTCTGGGTGTGGCCTACAAAAGGAATGTTGACGATCCTCGTGAAACTCCCTTTTTCGAACTAAGACGTCAATTGATGAACAAGGGAGCCGATATAGGTGTGTACGACAGTTGGTACCGGGCTGAAAATACGGCTGAGTCGGTAGCTGACTGTATAACTCGGGCCAGGGTCCTTGTCATCGTAACGGAACACACGGATATGATTAACGAGCTGATGCAAATTGATTTATCTCAAACCGATATTGAAGTTGTTGTCGATGGCAGAAACTGCCTGGATGGCCGTAAGATTAAAAAGCAGGACATCGCTTACTGTGGCATAGGTCGCCGCAATTAAGCGGGCAGTCTCCTGGTGTCTGCTATGAATGCCTGTGATTGATTGCTGTCTTGACTGTTTCGATTGCCCCTTGTGTTTGGTGACCCTTGCGTTAACTATCATTGTCTCGAGTAGGGCATGCAAACCATTTGAACAAACTGCAGATAGATTAATATTGGTGATGCTCGCGTGAAAATTTCCGGTCTAGTGATTGGAACCAGAAAAGCAGGTACAACCTGGATTTATCAGAACCTGTTAAAGGACGGGCGTTTCCGCGTGAGTAAAAAAGTCAAGGAGTCTGGATTTTTTGCGGGTTCGCTTCGATGTGATTATGAAGAATACTCTAAGTTATATGAAGAAGTTGGGCAGGGGCATCCTGTAGAAGTTGACTCCTCGGTATGTTACTCCGATGTGGCGCCGGACCTGATAGAGGCCAATTGCCCGGAAGCGAGAATTGTCATCATATTGAGAGATCCCGTGGACTATCTGATTTCGCGATTTGTTCATTCCAGGCGCAAGGGTGAATTGCGAGAGTCCAGCCTTGCGGAGTCGGTCGAGCAGAATGAGTGGCTCAGAGATGAACTGGATTACGCGAAAATCTTACATCGTTTTCGCGGTTACCTTGAGCGAGGACAGCTATTGGTTTTGCCATTTACCTTGCTGGAGCGCGCGCCCGTGCAGTTTTACGATAAAATAGTGTGCTTCATCAGTGCAGGTGAGGTGCGTGCAGATGTTGTGCCAGTCGAGGATAAAATGAATGTTGCGCGCAGCTCGAAGTTCCCCTACCTGTCACGACTCTTATCCGATTGCGCAAAATACGCGCGCGCGCGGAATCTCCATGGCGTGGTTAATTGGGCAAAAAATACGGGAATACTGAAGTTTCTGGAAAAGCGGGTGACCGATGATAATCGCGATTTGCTGGAAATTGATGCCAGCAGGGTTATAGATGAAAAATTCCCTACGAGTCGAGACATATGGCAAGACCTGATCGCCAAATAGAATTTAGCCTGGATTGCGAATTATTGTGGGGCATGAGGCAGGGGGTCGGGCAGCATTATATCGATTTCCATGTCGGCAATTCGCAGAATTCACTGAAAGCGATTGTTACGCGTTGGCTGCCGCAATATTCTAATCTTTATCTTGCATTTGTCGGCAATTCGCTGCCCAACGTTCCACTCGAAGACCGGGACCTCGCTGACCTGTCCGGCAAGGGTTACCAGAATTACCTGGATGATGCGTTCATGAAATTTTCCAGCTTTGACTTCAATAACTCGCAGAGCAACCTGAAATTAGGTCTGCACGGTGTATCGCACAAGCTCTATACCGACATGTCGGCACAGGAAAAGCTGGCCGAGGGTGCGGCGATCGAAGCAATTTTGAAGGAGAATCAGAGATTCGCCGAATTTTTCGTTTACCCTAAGAACCTGGCTGATAGCGAAACCATCAACCGGTATAAATCCAGGTTTGTAAGGATTCGGGTGAATAGCCGTTCCCGACTTTACCGAACGAGCGAGTTCGGAGTCAATCGGACCCGTCGAATCATGAGGTTCCTCGATTCCTTCCTGCCGATCTATGAACTGTTTTGTGACAAGCGCCCGGAGCACGGGATCGACAACGCGGTAGTCGGTACGCACTTTTTTCGGGCCAATCTTCCTCCCGTTTTGTTAATCCCGCACTATATTCGATTGCGCTTCGGCATCTGGATTATGAATTTGCTTGGCGAAGATGTGCATATCTGGTCGCATCCACATAATTTCGGTGGTCGTAATTTTGCCATAAACCTGTTTGTGCGGCTGTCGCGCCAGCCTTGATTCGTGGAAGATTCGTCACCAACCGTGTTGAGGCGAACGGATTTGCCGAGCGCGTTCCCCCGGCTTGCCTTTAGCCGGCTAACGCATCGATATTAGAGTGCTAACTTTCTGAGGGCTGAATGAGACATCCTGGACATAATAAGCGATCGGCTTTTCTGGTCGGAACCCGATGGTTTGGAGTATTGGGTCCTTGCAAGTTATTGATTAACGAGTTAACGGATCGTGGATATCAGGTTTACGTGTTTGGTCGGGAAGATTCGCATTACCATCAGTTCGATATGGGCAAGGCGGTACTGGTCAAGCTGAAGGTGAAAAGGAGCTATTTTTCATTTTTCTCCGATTTTACCGATATCGTGAAAATACTGTATTATGCTATCTCCAAATCCCCGGCATTTGTCCACTCCTTTAACCCCAAGCCGTCACTGCTGTGTTTTTTCTCGCTGTTACTGGTGCGACGCCCCAGGTTTTTTATTGGTGTGACGGGGCTGGGTAACACCTTTATAAAAGCGAAACGGCTGGAAAAACCAATTCGACGTGTGATGAAGCTGGCGTTAAGTCGGGCGAGTTTTGTTTTTTTTCAAAACGATGACGATGTCAGGCTTTTTGTTAACGAACTGGGCGCGGACCCATCGAAAGTGCTGAAGTTCACCAGTCCCGGAGTCGATGTCGAAAGGTTCAGGCTGCGTCAAAGTTTTGAAACGGGAAGCGTCATCAAGGTACTTCTGGTGGCTCGCCTGTTATGGCAAAAAGGTGTGGGCGATTTT
>JAAEPL010000397.1 GCA_024232675.1 Planctomycetaceae bacterium | reverse complement strand
GGAGTCGGAAGGGAGTACTCATAACTCACCTGCCGACAGCCACCCCATTGACCCTGACAAATTTCAGGTGGTGAAACAAATGCGATCGCCAGCAAAACCAGCGGGATTGTTCTAGCGAAGACCATTTCTAACTCCCATGGAACGACGGTCGGAGGTTCTGTTTCCAGTGGCTGGTGGAGCGGAGGATTGTGTCGGAGTTTGTCGCAATTGCAACTCCAATTGATCAATGATTTGATTCAACTCCGAAATTTGTTTCTGACGCCGATCATTAAAAATCTGCACTCGTTGACTGAGATCGTCATATTGAGATTGAGCCATGGCTTCGTTTTCTAACGCGTTCTCAAGACGATCTTCCATGGCGTTTAGGCGGATGTTTAGCTCCTGTCGGATTTCCATCAGCTGGGCTTTATCTGCCTTCAACTCTTGGACCGATTGATGCAGCATTTGCATTTCTTGTCTCATGGTGAGCATCTCGCCCGAAAGTTGGATGAGTTTTTCGGTCGCAGATTGAGGCAGCGTCTGAACGGTGTTCGAACGGAAGGTGCCAGGCCCAGTATCGTAGCGATTCACGTCGTGTGTTTGTTGCATCGGGGGATAAGACATCTCCTCGTTCCAATTAGCAGGATTTGCCGGTGTGGGTTGTTGAGACTGGGTATTCGCCGGCAGCGGCATAACTGGTTCACCTGGCGGTGTTTGCCAACCGACGGTTTGGACATCTGCCTGCTGATGGGTTAGCGATTGCCGCGGATTTGTTGGCGTTTGCTGCTGCGTCGAAGGTTTCGCTGGCGGTTGCGCTGCCCGTCTGCGGGGCGAACCGGTGGGTTTTTGAGCGGCTGCTCTCGTCTCCGCCTGGTTGGCATTGGAGACGTTTCGGCCCATGTCGGCATTAAAAGCAGCGGGATTGACCATTTGACATCCCGACATCGCCAACGCGATGAGGGCCGCGAAGGTGACGGGAAAGCGATAAATTGACGGAGGAAATAATTTGCTAGTCATATTTACACATTACCTGAGTAACTTCGCCGCAGGCGCAACGAATGATGATGGACTGTACCACGTCACCGTCCTTAACCAATTGCACGGAGGTTTCTGGATTGGCATGGTTGGTTCCGCAGGGAATGGCTTGCGCGATCCCTCTATCGGTTACGATTCCACTGGAAATGACGCGGTCGCGAGATTTTTCTTCTTGCATGCCAACATCCTTTTTTTCTAGGGGGGTTAATCAATTCCGTTTTCACTACGTCGAATCATTTCCCGTAACTGCAATTCGGCATTGGCAAGTACACGGGAAACTCGCGATTCGGAAATACCTAGAATGACTCCAATTTCTTTGAGTCGTAATTCCTCGGTGTAGTACATTTGCACGACGTAACGATCCCTTTCGGGTAAGTTTTCAATGGCTGCTGTCAATAATTCAAGGCGCTCTTGTTGCTCTAACGCCGAGTCGGGTGCGGATTCACGATCGGCCACGTGGTCTGCTTCGTCAGCGTTGTGGGACGTAACAATCTGCATGGCGAGCAAGCATTCATCCACTTCCTGTAGCGTGATATTAGCGGCGGTTGCGATAGCTTCGGTCGTTGCGGGTGGTTCCAAGGTTTCCAAAGCGTTGCGGACTTTTCCGACCAACTTCATTACTTTTTGCGTCAAAGGTGAATTGCGGCGAATTTCATCGATGATGGCTCCGCGAATTCGAGGATAGGAATAGGTTTTGAAATTAATTCCCTTGGAGTCATCAAATTTTTGAGCCGCTTGGATCAGGCCGACCATGCCCGCAGACTGGAGATTTTGTAAGTCCACCGTGCCAGGTAACCGTTTGCACAAAGTACCGCAAACTTGCCGCACATATTCCATGTGATCTTCGATCAAGCGATCGCGCTTTTGTTTTTTTGCGGCATTTTGATAGACATTTGTCAACGAATTCATCAAGTTGGCTTTCTCGCGTGTTGCTTTATCCGTTTTCAACGTGCTCATTAATTAGGCTCTACGTTGACATCAAGTTGATTAGATTTGTGAAAATGACACCAAACACAATGACCATAGCTGTTCCAATAGACACACGGATCAAGACCACTTCGGGTGGCAGACCTGCGACGACTCCCAAAAGTGTAAAGATCGAGAACGAGATCAAGCCTGCGACCTTTACGATGGGGAACTTTTGTTTTTTAATTCGTTGCATTAC
The DNA here is from genome assembly GCA_024232675.1 of Planctomycetaceae bacterium. Classification (GTDB taxonomy): domain Bacteria; phylum Planctomycetota; class Planctomycetia; order Pirellulales; family Pirellulaceae; genus CAJQPP01. The sequence goes on along the minus strand of JAAEPL010000397.1, from coordinate 5,454 downwards.
TTAAGTCGTTCACGCTGCCGAGTTTTGGAATGGGGTTTCATTGGGTATTGGTTGTTGGCCTGGGATCATTCCCTGGGGAGTATTTGATTCATTTCCGAATACAGACTCCAATTTCAAAATTGAGACCGGCTCAATCATTAGATCACTGGGTATTTCACGATAGGAAATGCAGGCCAGTTCAGGCAAAGCTCTTTCAATCACACGTCGCATCGGGCGGCGCAAGCTGCCTTCGACCAACAAGGCAACTTCTTGGTCTTGCATGGCGACGGCCTCCCACTGTTGACGCAGGTGAGATATCAGTGCTTCTAGAGCTGTCGCAGGTAATGTGACACGCCCGTCACCGGTGAAATTACGAAGACGATTTTCCAGGTGGGGGTCGACGACCAAAACACGCACGTGTCCATTTTCATTGCGGAATCGTTCGCAAATGACCTGTCCAATATCTTCCCGTACTTTATCGGTCAACATCTCAGGATCTTTACAGGTCAGACCATGATGCACGATCGATTCGAGGATTAGTTCGAGAGAAGCAATCGAGACCTTTTCAAACAGCAAATTGATTAATACGCGACGTAGCACAGCCGCTTGGACAATTTCGGGTTTCAGCTCATCCACGATCGTGGGAGCGACCTCTCGCAATTTGTTGAGCATTTTCTGCAGGTCTTCGCGGCTCAGTAATTCGTGAGCATGCTGGCGCAGAATTTGACCTAAATGAGTAACCAGGACGGTCACGGCATCCACCACGGTATGACCACCGATCTCAGCGCGTTGCCGGGAGGCAGCCGGGATCCAGAGTGCTTTCAAGCCAAAAGCAGGTTCGATGGTCTCCTCGCCTTTTATTTCCAGTCGCGCGGTGCCAGGATTGATGGCCATGAACTGCCCAGGGCGAATCTCCCCACTTCCGACATTCCGACCATTTATGAGCACTCGGTATTCATTGGAATCCAATTGCAGGTTGTCCCGCAAACGGACTGTCGGAATCCACATGCCAAACTTTCGTGTCAAATCACGACGGGTGGCGGCAATCCTCTCAGGCAACGAGCTGGCGCCCGATAAGCTGGTTAATGGAATGATGGCAGAACCAATTTCCAAGCGAACTCGATCGGTTGAAATAAACTGTTCCAGGCCTGTTTCTTCCGGCGCGGTCTCTTCCGGAGCGACCTCTGTCGGTTCTTCCTGTTCCGCAAGCATTTCTTCGGCAGCTGAACGGCGAGAATAAACGAACAGGAAGATCGATAAAAGAATAAAGGGGATCTTGGGTAAACCGGGAGTTAATGAAATCACCAGCATGATGATCGAACCAATCATCAGAGGACGCCGTTTGGAGAGCATCTGCAATCCAAGCTCGTGTCCGATGCTCGTGCCACTTGATGACTTGGTGACTAAAAGGCCCGCCGTGGTGGCAATTACCAATGCCGGTATTTGAGACAACAGGCCATCGCCAATGGTTAGCGTGGCATATAGTTCGATCGCCTCCATGAAAGTGCGACCGGTGGACATCCCAAAAATGATTCCGCCAACGATATTGACGATCGTGATCACCAGACCCGCGATGGCGTCACCGCGCACGTATTTCCCGGCACCATCCATGGCACCAAAAAATTCGGCTTCTCGGGTTAGTAATTCACGTCTTGTTTTAGCTTCACTATCATCGATCGCGCCGGCGTTTAATTCGGAATCAATGGCCATCTGTTTGCCAGGCATGGCATCCAGTACAAATCGCGCATTCACTTCGGAGATTCGGCTGGCACCCTTGGTGATCACAATGAATTGGATGATCACGAGAATTAGGAAGACCACGATTCCTACGGTCAGGCTGCCCCCAACAACGAAGCCACCGAATGTGGAAACGATCTTTCCAGCATCACCGTTCAAAAGAATTAAACGCGTTGTGGCGACGTTCAAAGATAATCGATAAAGGGTCAGCAGCAGCAACAAGGAAGGGAATACGGAGACTTCCAGCGGCTTTTTCGCACCCAACGTGATCAACAGCAACATAATGGACATTGCCAGATTCGCTGCCAATAACATGTCCAGAATGAACGAGGGCAGCGGTACCAGCAGCACCACGATCACGGCAAGCAAAGCGACCGAAATCATCGTGTCACTTCGTCGCGCGAACGAACTGTTGGAATCGGCTCTAGTTAACAACTGGCTGGACATTTTAAGCGGTGTTGGTACTTCCTAGGGCGTTAGTGTTGAACGATAAAACTTTGGCTTAACGACATCACCACAAGATGCCAACCGTCGACCAACACGAAGAGGAGTATTTTGCAAGGAGTGGATACGATCATCGGCGGCATCATCATCATTCCCAAGGACATGAGAACGGTTGAAATGACCAAATCGATCAACAGGAAAGGAACGTATATACAGAAGCCCATAATGAAGGCCGTCTTTAATTCACTAATAATGAACGCCGGAATCAGGGCCCGCATGGGAGTGTCTTCCGGTCCCTGAATGTCCTCTTCCTTTGAGAGTTCTAGAAACAGGATGAGATCCCGCTTTCTTGTTTGGTTCAACATGAAACCGCGTAATTCCGTCGTGGCGTTGGTTAGTGCTTCCTTGGATTGAATCTCTCCGTTAACCATCGGGGTAATGGCTTTGTCGTTAATGGCGTTGATGGTCGGTCCCATCACAAAAAGCGTCAAAAACAGGGAGAGTCCGATGATCACCGGGTTGGGTGGGATTTCCTGAGTCGCCAATGCTCGGCGAACGAAGGAAAGCACAATGACAATACGCGTGAACGCCGTGAGCGAAACCAACGCTCCGGCCAGCAATACCATGCCACCCAAAAATAGAGCTAACTGCAAAGGAGCCGCCAACTCTTGGAATCCCTCAGATTGTGTCGCAGCGTCGAAAACTACGTCCATGGATCGACCTGTAAAAAATGTGCTTTACGTGATTGGCGTTGTGGCAATCACAGTATCGGAAATCCGCCCCGGTAATTTCCGAAGCGATCCTGGATGCGTGGTTCCACATCGGTAGGTCGTGTGCGACGGGGTTGATGTGCTTCGCTTTTTTCGTCGGGCAACGGGGGTTCGGTCTCCAGTTGCATGGCTTCAAGTTGTTGAGAGAAAACGGGTTGCAAGGGTACGACGGTTTTAATCCCCGTGGCGTCCATACCAACGGCCAAGTGATGACCCCCTGCCTCAACAATGTGAAGCGTATTGCCGCGACCCAAGCGCAATGTGGATTCCAGTTTCATGTCGCTGGGGATATTGCTTTCACGAGGTTTCGCACGCGGTGAAAGTAGTGAATCCAGTCGGAATTTTTTGGCGATTAATAAAAAAGCCACACATAGACCCAGCACAACTAATGTTGAGGTGACTAATTGAGTGATCAGTCCGCCGAAATCGATTTCTTGGTCTGCGAATGCTTGATTGCCTGTCGACATAGGTACTGCAGAAACGGGTGTCGTACCGCTGGCGGCCGAGCCTGGTGAATCCCAAGCATTATTTGAGGAAGCTGCTTGTAACTGAAAAGGACCTTTTTCTTGAGCACGCAATGCGTTGATCTGCGCTGTCGCCGGAGCAGCGGCGAGAACTGTCAACGCGATTACAACCGCGCAAAATACGCCTGGCTTAATCATGGGGTAGCGTCCTTGCTGAATGATGATTTGAATCCTAAGACGGGGTGTTTTCAGTCGCTTCGATTGATTTAATGCGAACCGCAAAGCAATCGTCTACCACGACCACTTCGCCAGTCGCCACGCGGCGGCCCTGTGCCATCAAGTCAATGGGGCTGGAGACCGCGCGGTTTAATTCCACAACGGAACCCTCATTCAATTCCATCAGCTCCCCGATCGGGATGGTCACCCGCCCCAGTTCTGCCGAGATTGTGACGGCAACGTCGAGGAATCGGGCAATGGATTTATCGTTATTTGGTTCTGAAGTGTCCGTCACTGGGGCATATTCCGGTGTACGTGTTTCGATCTCACCCGCGGTGCCTGTTTCTGCATTCGGATCCGCATCAACTTGGTGTTCTTCCGTTGCTTTGGCATTATCGCTCACGGCTTTCTCCCTGAAAAAGAACTGCTGACATCCGAGATTTTGAACAATTGACGGTTACCATTTCGGCCTAACCAACCATGAAATTTCACGCGCTCACCGACGACAAGCGGAAGAGGTTCGTTGATCCGTTGATCTAAAACCAACACATCGCCTGGAGCCAAATTGGCTAAACGGGAAACGGGAACACTCGTTCTTCCCACTTCCACAGTGAGCGGAACTTTAATTTCCAATACGCGTTGAGCCATTTTTTGTTGGGAGCCAACCTCATTATTGGTTTGGCCGGCTTCCGTTTGCAGGAGGAGCTCTTCTAACTCGTCATGAGGAAGAATCCAGTAGCATTTTTGAGCGTCATCAGCGGGACCCAATTGCAAGCTACAGACAAATACCATCTTGCGTGGATCCCACAGGCGACTGCGATGGGGAATGGGGTCGATGGAGCCGAGTTCGCAAGCCAGTTGATCTTTATCCGGCCAGGATTCGCTGATGGATTCACTTAGTTTTTGGAATAGAACCTCGCAAAGAGAAAACTCAATCGAAGTTAAGGGGCGATCTTCGGGCAACTTGCCTGCGGGTTCTCCCAGCATCTGCAAGACCATGCCCAACGCCAGTGGTCGATCAAAGACCAACATGCTGGGCAAGTTGGCACTGCCTAAGGAAAGGCCGCAGCCGATGGCCGGCTTGGGCAGACGTTGCCGCACCGTGTCAAAGCTTAAAGCCATCTGTTCAACGATTCGAACACGCACTTCTGTGTTGGCAAGCTGCATCCATCTTTCACTGAAATCAGAAGTCAACATCTCACTCCAGCGTTGCCAAGCGTCGGCAATGGATGATGAAAGGCTGCCCGGTCGCGTAAAGTCAAAGGGTTCAACTTTTGCGGGATCATATTTTGTCGTGGTCATTCCCTGTCCTCCTGTACCGCCAAGATCCAAATCATTTATTGGATGTTGAATTCTTGAAATAGAACGTCGCGAATCAAAGGCGCTTTTGCAGGAAAAAGGACCGAATTAAAATGAGCTTGGATTTCTCGTCGCAGGCGATTTTGGCCTGTCGCACCACGAATGTCTTCCATGGCCTTATCTGCGAGATACCCCAGCAACCAGCTTTTGAGAACAGCTTGGTTTTTCTCCAGAAGACTCTCAATTTCAGGCTTGTTCTTTTGGGAAACCAGCAATGAAATATTGAGACGCAAGTAACGGTTGAGTTGGGATTCGTTCAGGTTGACGGTCACTTCACCGAACTCGATGAGCGCTGGGGGTTCACCCTCGTCATCCTCCAAGGATGCCGCATTGTTACCTTGAGAAGCGCTCAAGGACGAAACCACAAGCGGAGCAGCAAAGCCGCTTCCGATGGAGATGATTGCAAGAATTGCCCAGATCACGAAAGAGCCGCTACTGCTCTTTTTGGGTTCTTCCTGTTCTTCAGGTTCAACGTTTTCAGCCAT
>JAAEPL010000396.1 GCA_024232675.1 Planctomycetaceae bacterium | reverse complement strand
GTGCCGCTGCGTCTTGAGTCTTTTATTTTTTCTGGGCACGCCCAGCGAATGAAGGGGGCATCGTTTTCCACGCCAAAACGACTCATCCGTTGCTTGGAATTCCCGGCGCGCTGACGAAGGTCTGTAGCTGACTTCGGTTTACTGCTTAAATATTAATTCGACGTTGGCGGTTGCCGCGATTTGTAGAAAAAAGTTTTCACTGCAAAACCATCTAATCGACGTGCAGTATCTCCGCCGTTAAACAAGGCGAGCCGTATTTTTTCCCATCAGGATGTCGCAGCGTTATCAGATCGGAACCGCGCAACGAGATTGATTTTGCCTAGGTGACTGCCGACCCAAGGCACTCGCGGCCTTGTCGATTACTGGGGGCCGCGTTAGAGAAGTCCGGAAGGAACACACTTTTATGAAAAGCAGTAGCCCTGCTTGGTATAGGTCAGACGTAAAGCGAGTGAAAAGTGCGATTTTTAGTTAGGCCATAAACCACAACTACTCGCATTCATTGCAGTGTCCGCGAAGTAGGATCTCTGTAACTTCGCCAAATTCTTGGCTCAACCGCAGACTTCCGGCGGTTAACTTAATCTCGTTCATGCAGGATACCGTGCCGCAGTCCACGCATACGAAATGCGGGTGGGTCGAACTATGGCCGTCGTCTTCGGTCACCAGTTCAAACCTCCACACTCGATCGCCCAATTCATTGCGTGTTAGCAAGCCGGCCGAGGCCATGTCGTTGAGATTGCGAAATACGGTCGCTTTATCCACGCCCAAATCTCGCAACTCATTGGAAACCTCAGCATGAGTCAGCGGCGAAGTCGCCGCATGCAACAGTTTGAGGGTGGCAATTCTTGCCGGGGTCGCACGTAAACCTGCCCCGCGAATGGCGCGTTTCAGGGATTCCGATTGGTCTGAGTTACGGTGCTTCATGATTTTGACTTACCATCACGTGTGCTAGTGCCAGTTCCTATTCTAACACACGGACGTTTTTCGTCACCCAAGCCGCGATAAAAAGACGCCAAATCGCAAATGCGTTCACCCTTTAACTAATCTAGCGATTAAAAGTTCTCGTTTTTCGGTAGTTCCTTGATCAGTGTAGTTCCACAAATCAAGGAACTTCCCTGGCGACCCCTCAAAATTCGCCCAACACCTCACCGCCATTACGCGTAGCCATGCCTCGATAGACCTCTTCATCCACTGTTTCCGCAAGGAAGAAAACAGAGACATCGGCTCTTAAAAAATTGACGCCCCCCGGGTGATAACTTCGAAAATCATCCAAATGAGCTTCTGGGTGATTCGGTGCGTGGTGATCGGCAATACCCAAAATCCTCGCGTAATGGGCTTCCGCTTCGGGAATATTGCCGTGCCAGATACTTTGCATCAACTCACTGGATCTTTCGCCAATCATCAGTGTATTGCTTAAACCATCGGTAACATCTCGAAATCTTGTTTCACTATTTCCGTAAAACACACCATCCCCCCGGTACGGATCGTCATGAATCTCAAACGTACCAAACACACCAGCGTAATTACTTTTGGCAATGGAAAACAAAACGTGAGGCTCATCGTCTGACCGAAAATTACCGCCTGTGGAACCCGTGAAATGATCATGGTCGTGCCCGTCACCTTCGTGAATTTCGAAAACATCAGGCCCATCGTCTGAGGGGCAAGCGAATACCGATATAAATGACTCACGCACCCCGGCATGGACCGGATCCGCAATCTCAACGTCAAATTGAATTTCGTTATGGAGGTTCCCCGCTTCCATATACGGAAGCAATATCGAGCCCCACCCCCAACCTGGCTCACCGCTCTCCAGATGATCTTCCCAGCCAGGCGGAAGTCGATTGAAAGCAGACTCATAATTATGAATGGCCAAGCCAATTTGGCGAAAATTATTCGCACATTGAGTTCGCCGAGCCGCTTCACGCACCGATTGAACCGCTGGAAGCAGTAACGCCAGAAGAATGCCAATAATTGCGATAACGACGAGTAATTCGATTAAGGTAAATGCCCGTCGAGCGTTTTTAGGGTCTGTTTTTTTCATTTGTATGAGTCCTTCCAGAAAACAACCTCGAAATTCGCGGATTGCGAACCCCTCTCAGTTGCAATCGTATTGCATGTGCAATTACCATGCAATACTGGTTGCGAGGCAAGAAATTTCCCCTGATTTCCGCAGTCCTGCTATTACATATTGTTTGCATTTGCAAGTATGTATACATTAATGCCGTGTAAAAGAGTGACAGTCGATCTGTTTCCCGGGATGGGTTATGGACGAAACAAGGATAAAACTGACCGCGTTACGTAGGAATGAGAGATGAACACAGCCGAAATGACAGCACTGGAGCTTGACGGCGACAATTTCAGCACCCCATCTACCTGGCGTGACTCTCTGGGCATTGTTGCGTCCGTAGGATGCGCGATTCATTGTGCCGCGATGCCATTCGTAGTCGCTTACTTGCCCGCACTTGGACTCAACTTCCTGCTGGATGAATCGTTTCATAAATGGATGGCGTTGGTTTGTTTTCTAATCGCCATTGCTGCTTTCATTCCTGGCATTCGCAAGCACCGCAACTGGCTTCCTGTTTCAATCGGTGGTTGTGGATTGATCTTCATCACCTTCGCGGCATTTGGCCTGGCCGGCGAATGCTGCCCAACTTGTGAGGCAGCTGCAGATTCTGCGGGGCATAGCACGGCTCATCAATCGGTGGGTGCCGCCACAGGATGTGATGAATGCGACGAGTGTGCTTCATGCGACAGCGAGGCCGCAGAATTAAAAGCCTCCTTCATTTCTGAAGCTGGTAAAGAAAAAGATTTGCTTTCAACACTCGCACCGTGGATCACTCCCATCGGAGGACTCTTGCTAGTGGCAGCCCATCTCTTGAATCGACGGTTTGGTTGTTTGTGCGGGTGTTGCGAAACACCGGCAACGGCTTGAGGGAAGTAAAAATCTTCTCGTTGTTTGCAGAACCATTTGCCTTTTCTGCACCCAGCCTGCGCGCTAGCCTCTCTTCTCAATCATCACTCGGCTCCCCGGGTATGGTTGCGATCTGACGGAGATCGTGATGGACGCGACGGGTCAGCCGCCTACAAAATTTGAAGTGGGATCAGTCTTTGCGCGAACGTCTTCCCCAGGGCCACTATCTCCACCCACGTAACGCGTGGGTAATGAATACGGAGGAGAGCGCGCGAAAACTCATTAACGCCAGGCGAGATGTCCCAGATAGACCAGACCAATCATCGTAATTAATCCTGCGCGAATATAGTTCCACGGCAGCCGAGAAAGCCGGGAACCGGTGTTAGCGAAACGATTTCCGAATACCTGGACCGCCATTCCAACCAGGGTTAACGAGGTTGCTATGCCAGCCGCAAAAAGGCCGATGACGACGTAGGCTTCCAGCGGTGAGCCCGAGGAGAGTCCGGAAAAGTAAGCAGCCATGGCTGAAGGACAAGGCATCAAACCGAACGCAGCACCGAGGAGAGCGCTCATCGAGTAACTGGTTTTTCCAGATTTCGTTTTGGTATCTGCCGCGAGATGGCCACACGCTTGCTTGTGTTGGCTACAGCCGCATGTTGCAGGTTTTGATTTCCAGGCAGACCAGGTCATCCAGAGGCCAACAATCAAGACCAAGCTTGCACTCAACCATCGCATCGCTTCCGTAACACCTTCATCAGCGTGGTGATGGTCGCCAGTCACCAAATGATGCGTCAAGTGCACCATCGATGCGATCCCGATCAAGGAAACCGAGTGAGATAAGGCACTGGCGAGGCCCATCACTAGGGGGTGCAGCAGACTCCTCCGTTCGCCCGCCAAATAGAGCAACATTGCCGTTTTTCCGTGCCCTGGCTCCAGTGCGTGAATAGCACCTAAACCAAAAGCGAGCCCTAAAGTTAATTCATGGGAATGCATCGGAGATGTCAACGAGATGGTCGAGCGAAAAGATATTTGAGAAGAGCGTTTTGTAGTGGTTTCCCATCTACTTTAAGCACACGGCGCGGAGTGCATTACAGCCACCCCTATATTTACACTACGTACTAACACCGTCCAATGGAACGTCTTAATTGAAAAACTTTCCGTGAAACAAACAAGCTTTTACTTGTGTTTAAAATGTGGGTTGCCGTCAAAGTCTTCCCCGCGCTTGAACGATTCTCTTGAATTCAACCAAGCAGCAGTCGATGCGTCCTCCGCTTGCTTCTCCGTTTTCACGTCTGCTCCATTCCAGGTTGTGCAATGCGACCTTTCGCCCTTCTGTCATTCCCCTAATTTCGTGCT
>JAAEPL010000395.1 GCA_024232675.1 Planctomycetaceae bacterium | reverse complement strand
GCGCCAGCGCGGCGAGCACCAGCGAGACAAATGCCAACGCAGCCAAAATTGCAGCCGCCGCATCAGCGGCAGAATCTGTGGCCTCTGCGTCAGGGGCTGTACAGTCGGCATCAGATGCAAGCCAGTCTGCAAATGCAGCTGCCGTAAGCGCTGTTCTCGCCTATAACTGGGCGCAGCAGGACGCGGGTGTCGAGGTCGCCGCAGGCGAGGACAGTGCATATCAATGGGCGCAAAAAGCGGCGGGGGCCGGTTATGTTGTTCAAGTAGTGAATCATCATCACCCGGAGTTGGCTACAAGCGTTGAACTTTTTTCATTCGATGACATCATCCCCACAAGGAATGAAGGTGATTTCTTAATGGAACTTAAGATCACCCCCACACATGCAACCGGCCTTTTAAGAATTGATGTGGTAGCAAATTTGTCTCATTCCGCCAATGGTCGAGACATATCAATAGGTTTATTCGACGACACTGCCACGAATGCTTTAGCTTGTGCAACGTCCTCGCCCTTGTCCCACGACATGACAAACATAGTAATCACTCATTGGATGACTGCTGGTACAACCAACGAAATAACGTTTATAGTGCGCGGTGGTGCCAATCTCTCAGGAACGACGACTCTCAATGGGGTGAATGGGAGTAGAAGGCATGGTGGTGTGATGGCATCCGGTATCACAATTACGGAGTACAAGGTATGAGTTCGTTATGGCAAAAAATTAATCATCTTG
>JAAEPL010000394.1 GCA_024232675.1 Planctomycetaceae bacterium | reverse complement strand
AGATCTCAGAGCCATTGTTGGTCGATGACATCAGCGCAATACATTTGGCCGATACAAATTTTGGAAGGGATGAAAATGCTTAGACGCCTGTTCTTGGGAGTGTTTTTGGTATTCGGGCCATGGCTGCTCGAGGCTCAAGTCGTGACTCCCAACCAGGGAGAGCCTGGAGCTCCAATACGGGCATTGCTGATTTGTGGTGGCTGTTGTCACGATTACGCATCTCAACACAAAATTTTATTCGAGGGTATTCAGAAACGCGGTAATTTGCAGGTGGATGTCTGGTGGACCGATGACAAATCGACGAACCCTCCCCTGCCCCTCTTTGATTCGGATGACTGGGCACAAGGTTATGACGTCATCATTCATGACGAATGTGCAGCGGCGAATCGCGATGTCGAAGTTCTAAAGCGAATTCTCGCCGTCCATGAGACCGTACCGGCTGTGCATCTACATTGTGCGATGCATAGTTTTCGTAACGGCACTGATTTGTGGTTCGAGCATTTGGGTTTGCAATCGACCGGTCACGGTCCCCACTTACCTTTGCAGGTCACATTTGTTGATCGCGAGCATCCCATTGTAAAAGGCATGAGTGATTGGACGATCGAAAAGGACGAGCTCTATAACAATGCCAAAATGTTCGGAGCGCATCCGTTGGCTATGGGAACTCAGGTTATTAAACGAGATGGGAAAGAAAAGAATGCAGAAGCGGTGGTGATTTGGACCAATGACATTGACGGAACCCGCAGCTTTAGTATGTCCATTGGGCATTACAGCGAAGGGGTTGCTGATGGACGCTATTTGGATTTGGTAACTCGCGGCGCTCTGTGGGCCTGTCGCGAATTGAAGCCGGAAAATTTGGTGCCTTTCGAAGGAGCAAACCAGGTTACTTTTGTGCCGGGTGCGAAGTCACCGCCCAAGCCAAAAAAACCAATGGCAAAGAAGATGCCTGAGAACCCTACGCTGGTTCATGTCCGGGCCTCATCAGTAGAATCCGGACGGATTGCGGCAAAAGCGTTGGACGGTAACAAGAAAACGCGCTGGTGCGCCAAGAACGGCGACTACCCACAGTGGCTGGAGTTGGATTTTCAGGAGCCGCAAAAGCTCGACGGGATTCGCATTCATTGGGAAACGAAGGGGCCTTACCAATTTCGTGTGTTGGCCGAGGATGTCGAGGGGAATTCAAAAGTCGTTGTGGATCATGCCAACGCGACCGAGCAACTTAAGGGATTTCAGCCGTTAGAAAACATGAAATTGCCCATCAAAAAAATTCGCATTGAAGGTTTGGGTTCAGCGAACCCTAATTGGTGCAGTATTCGTGAGGTGAATCTCCGCCAACCAGCCGGAAAAAATCAATCATCGCAACCCTCCCGCGTCCTTAAAACATTGTGGCCAGCGGATAAGAATTACAAACCACTGTTCCAGCCTACCCCGGCTGCGGGTAAGTAACGCGTACGCCCTGTCAGCCGTTTGAGTTGAGTATCTGACTGGGACGTGCTGCAGAACCGTTTTCCGGCAGAACGACATCGATGACCCTCAGGGGATCGGTTGTGTTGCTGATGTTTCGACGCGGACCATTTTTAGATTCCTTCCTGAACTTTTACTCCGCCCGGTTTTTTATGGCCGACCTAAATCTGCAAAACGAGACCATTCAGCTGTCTGAAAAAATCCGCGGTAACATTGATACGTTTAAGGAAGAGGATCCTCTCAAGACATGGTTCCATATTGAATTGGACATGATCGGTGTGCAAAAGAAAGATGCTTTATTGTCGTTGGATGAAGCGAACGCTCGTATGCGGGCTCTCAACCAATTGCAGCACCTCGTATTGAAGCATCGCTTGCGATTGCAAAACCCCAATCTGATCGGGATGCAGGTCGATCATAACGCGTCGCTCTTAACGGCCGAAGCAACCGTTCCCTCCAACGTCTTGGAATCAACAAGGAATTTGCGATTCAGTATTGAGCCAGCTTTGTTGCATGATCCCACCCAAGATAATGAACAATTTGACCCTGTGAGTCCGACGGCCAAAATTGTTGGCTACTTACGTGGCATGGATAAAACGCTGGGGTTGGTTGAGGCCGGTCGCTTCCAAGAGGAGGGGGAGGCTTTGCTCTCCGAAGCGGGGATCGACGACCCGTTGACGCGGGCTTCTATGGCTGTGCTTTTTCAGAGTCGCTATCGCACCATCAATGCAGCCATTGCCAGTGGGGAAACGCCCCAAGTTGTGGAGTTCGCATCAGGGATTTCGCCCCGTGGTTTGCAGTGGTCCCAGATGAGTCCGGGAACCATTTATGTCGAATCAGATTTACCTCAACTGATGATTCATAAAGCCAAACTGATCCGTAATACGCTAATGCAAGACTCGCACAAATCTCGTGGTGTCCTGCATTGCTGTACGGTCGATGTGCTGGACCGAAAAAGTGTATTTGATTGTTTAGGTTCTTTGAATGCCGATCAGTCAGTCTCCGTGGTTACGGAAGGGCTGTTGCTGTATTTTGGGGAACAGGAAATGCGGCAGTTTCTCAGTAACATGCGAGCGGTGTTGCACGAGTTTGAGGATGCCGTTTGGGTTACCGATTTTGTGGCAAAACAAAATCTCCAAGAGCTGTTCGCAAGCGATCCGGGGGTGGCCCGCGGGGTCAAGGAAGTTTTTTCAATGACCGGTCGATCGGTGGTGCCGGGTAACCCCTTCGAAAATGACTCCGTCGTGGAAGCATGGTTGGATGAGTTCGATCTCCGGGTGGAAAGAAAATTTCCCTTGCAGAGTACGACAGCGATGCTGAACTTTGAGGTGCCGCTTCCCCAAACACAACGAGACCGGATTGTGGGCAGTCGTTGTATTTGGTGTATTAAAAAGAAGCCTGCAAACGGTGATTAAATCGCCCACAATAAGCTTGTCCCCCGATGTGCTAACTATCGGGTGTCGGTGGGTTGCCCTCATCGCGGAAAAGGTCCAGAAAGCGGTCTTCATAGTCTCGAAACACTTCCAATCGATCCAGCTCTTTTTTTAATTCAAAAGCCTGCGAGCGATCATAACCCGCTTCGTCAAACAGGTTTTCTAGGTGCTGTTTTTCCTCTGGGGTTAACTTCTCGTTTTCGAAGGGATCAGGCGTGAAAGGCTCGTCATCCTCCGGGGATTCCGACTCGTGACGTTGCTGTTCCAGTCTTCGAACCTGTTCCAGCATCTGAGAAAGCTGAGCTTCGTTACGCTCGGATTCCAAAGCAAGTTCGGTCAAGTCGATGGGGATATCCATTAACTCACTCATTGTTTTGAGAACAGAGATGGTGGCCTTGGGATAGGGTACGCCGGCAAACATGCGCGGTACTTCCCCAAGTAAGCAGCCGCCCGGAATTCGCCGTTCGGCGGTGACGCCTAATAACACACCGTTCATGCCGGAGATACTGCCTCCGCTAAGTACCTGAATGTCATTTGCCAAAAGACCGTGTAGTGTTTCTTTGTCGGTTGCTACGCCGACCACGCGTGATTCGTCTTGAAGTTCCGTATTGGTAGCCATGGCGGCAAAGGTGAAGATTTTTGACACGCCCTCGCGTTGCGCGAAATCTACCAGTTTGCGACAAAAGTCGTAGCGACCCTGCGGTGGTTGCGCTTCGCCAATAAAGACCAGCAAGTCATGCTCGCCTTGAGGATCTCGCCAAGAAAATAACTGACTCTTGGGGTAGCGAAAGGGTTGGACGAGACCGGATGTGATGGTGACGTGGTCAGCATCAAAAAGTTCACTCGACGCGTATTCGGCACGAAATTCCATTTTCAATTTAGAAATCATGTAGTAGCAAGCTGCGATGGCAACCTGACCCATGCCGGGCCAAGCTGCGATGAGAATGGGATCTTTCAGTCGATTATTATTTTCCATAGTGATCAAAGTATCCCTTTAAGGGGAGCCTCTTGGTTTTGTTGTTAAAGCCGCTGTCGTGAATGATATTCCAGACGGCATGTCGATTTTTCCCAAATGCGCCCGAGAGTCAAATCGTCCTTCCCTTTCGCTCGGAGCAGTTTATCGTTTTCCTGACCGTCGACTGGCCTTTTTGTACCGAAGCGATGGTTCGGGCGTGGGTTGGTGACAAGATTGAGCTTGCCAGAAAGTAAGTGGTCCAGGGAAGACGGACACTCTTTCGGGTTGGCAGTCTGCCTGATTATACCGTATCAACGAGTCGGTTTGTGAAAGCAGCTTGGCGAAAGTACGCCGGTTATTGGAGCGTCGGGCGGGTGCCTATCCCAAGGCGCAGATAAAAGAGATGGTTTGCTTTTGCACCCCATGGGAAGCCTGGTAGTAGGCGGCAGGATATCAACCCATTCGAGTAGGCAAGCTAGAAGCCGTTTTAACGCTCGCACCTGCCGATGTTAAGATTCGAGCCGACAATCAATGGAGTGCAGAGTTTAATTTTCTCGCCCATTTTCGTCCCAAGTGGTGCTCTCAATTTCCTTGCCGTCCTTGT
>JAAEPL010000393.1 GCA_024232675.1 Planctomycetaceae bacterium | reverse complement strand
TTTCGGACAAGCAGTTGGTACGTTTTGCCGAAACGTTGAGCGAGGTTACCCGATCGACACGCACGCTCTCGATCATCAATGACCGCGTTGATTTGGCGTTAGCGGTGGGAGCCAGCGGGGTTCATTTGGGGCAGGACGATTTATCTATGAAAGCTGCCCGTCAAATTGCGGGTCCTGAATTACTGATCGGGATATCCACGCACTGCTTGACGCAAGCAAGGCAAGCGGTGCTGGATGGTGCTGACTACATTGGGGTCGGTCCCACGTTTCCGTCGACGACCAAGCAGTTTCAAGACTTCACTGGGCTGAGTTTCTTGCGTGAAGTGGCTCAGGAAATTACTCTGCCCGCGTTCGCCATTGGCGGCATTAATTTGCAGAATGCCAAGCAGGTAGGAGAGTCTGGGGTCACACGGATTGCCGTGTCGGCTGCGGTGCCAGACGCGCCCGAACAAGTCGCGGGTGTGATTCAGCAGTTGCGCAACGAGTTGGAATCGGTAGCGGAGCGTTAGCGCTGAAAACGCACGATTGCAACTGACTTTTTATAACCGCCATCGCCATTCATTTGCCCCAGAACGTTCTACAGCCCCAATATGAAAAAATTTGAAGTAGAGAAAAAATACGCCGTCAGTGATTTAGTGGCTTGCCGCAAATTCATCTTGGAGGAGTTTGCCGGAGAGCTCCTCATGACCGTGCAGCAATCAGATCAATACCTCATCCACCCCCAGCGTGATTTTCGGGAAACTGACGAGGCATTACGAATTCGTGTCGTGCAGGCGGAGGGACGTGACAGCGATTCCTATTTAACCTACAAGGGCCCACGTTTGAAAAAAGGGCTCCACGCGGATGAATTTAAGACGCGTCAGGAGATAGAAATACCGCTGGCAGTGGAGAGGGAGCGGCAACCGCAGTTTCGCGAGATCATGCTCGCTTTGGGGTTTCGCTTGGCCCCCTTGGTACGCAAAACCCGCGAGCGTATTCGCATTCAATACGAGGGTTGGTCGGTGGAATTTGCTTTGGATCAGGTTGAGGGACTGGGGTCGTTTCTGGAAATAGAAATGGTCACTGAGCTAGAAAAAATCGCTGATGCGCAAGCCGTTTTGAGTCGGATTGCAACTAGGTTGAAGTTAAGCGGGCCGATAACCGCCAGTTATCTCGAAATGCTGACATCCGTGGAGGCAAATGAAAACTGCGGTCCAGAACCTACACGATCATGAGCGATATGTTTTCTAATAACGCGAGAAGGCAACCACGATGTTTTGCCTCAACATCCAAGCGAGCCCTAGCATTGGCCACGGCCAGGCCAGGCCCGCAGTTCATTGGATTTCTACATGCCCGCTGAAAAACGCAACTTCATTACGACGACGATCTATCAGGTGTTGTTGCGGGTCGGATGGATCTTCAAAACCGAAAGTGTGATTATCCCGGCTGCCTTGGATTCCATTGGCGGGGTTGGGTGGATGCGTGGATGTCTGCCTATGTTAAATCGCATTGGGCAAAGTTTTCCCACGCTTTTGATTTGGCCGCTCATTAAAAATGCAGGCCGCCAAAGAAACTGGTTGTGTGCGACGACAACGCTGATGGGAGTGCTGTTTTGCGCGTCCTCGGTAATCTGGTTGGCGGATTTGCAATCCACCGGAAGTCTGGCACAGACTCTCTTCTTGTTTATTTATGCTTTGTTTTTTGTCGCCGTCGGTATTAATCAATTAGCTCTTTCGTCTTTAATTGGCAAGTTGATTCGCGCTGATCTACGTGGCCGTTTGATGCTGGCGGCAAATACGTTGGGGTGTCTGTTCTCCGTTGCCGCTGCTTGGTTGGTGTTGCGGAATTGGTTGACCACTTCGGAGGCTGATTTCGGAGCTATTTTTGGAACATCGGGGCTGCTTTTTATATTGGCAGGTTTGTCAGCCTTGCTTATCAAAGAATCGCCTAACGCCAAAATCTCGGAGGAAAGGTACCACTTAAAAAGTATCCTTAACGACGTGCGAATGACATTTGTAGGAGATCGCCACTTTCGCGTGCTATTGATCATCTCGGGTTTGTTTGGGCTCTCCATGACGTTGATGCCTCACTACCAAAGTTTGGGACGGAGTCGTTTGCACCTGGGGTTTGAGGATCTTTTACC